>CAYRWE010000019.1:0-39466 GCA_964427655.1 uncultured Solibacteraceae bacterium
AGGCCGCCTGCCGCATGTGCCTGGTGGAAGTCGAGAAGATGCCCAAGCTGATGACGGCTTGCACGCTTCCCGTTTCCGAAGGCATGGTGGTGCGCACGGAAACACCGCAGGTGGCGGCGGCGCGCAGATCCATGCTGGAGTTCCTGCTCACCAACCATCCGCTGGATTGCCCGGTGTGCGATAAAGGCGGCGAGTGCGAGCTGCAGGACATGGTCTTCCGCTACGGCGCGGGCGTGAGCCGCTACACGGAAGAGAAAGTCCACACGCCCGAGAAACAATTTTCGCCGGTGGTGTTTTTCGATGCGCCGCGCTGCATCCTGTGCTACCGCTGCGTGAGGATCTGCAACGAAGGAATGGGCGTGGGTGCGCTGGGCGTGATCAACCGCGGAGTGGTCTCCGAAATCGCGCCGAATAAGGGCGATCATCTGGAGTGCGACGAATGCGGCGCGTGCATCGATATCTGCCCGGTGGGCGCGCTGACGAGCGGCATCTATCGCTACCAGACGCGGCCGTGGGAGATGACTCACGTGGGCACCATCTGCACGCACTGCGGGGATGGCTGCAAGACTACGCTGGGCACGCGCAACGACCGAATTATCCGCGGCAACAACCGCGACCGCTCGGGCATCAACGGCGAATTCCTGTGCATCAAGGGTCGCTACGGTTTCGATTTCTACGATCATCCGGAGCGCTTGCAGGCGCCGCTGGTGCGCGTCAACGGGAAACTCGAAGAAGTGGCCTGGTCGCAGGCTCTAGATGTGGTAGCGAAGTGGTTCAATGAGACCCTAGAGCGTGGTGGCAGCTTCGGCGTCATCGGCTCGAACCACACCAGCAACGAAGAGAACTTCTACTTACAGAAGTTCGCACGCGCGATGTTGAAGACCAACCACATCGACCATCACCGCACCGGCGACGTGGTCACCCTGGTGGATGCGCTAAGCGGGGGCGCGGCCAAGCTGGCCACGGTCGGCGATCTCTACCAAAGCAAGGCCATCCTGGTGTTGGGCGCGGACCTGGCGCTCGAACATCCGCTGCTCTCCTTCCAGATTCGCGCCAATTACCGACACCACCTGGCGCGCGTCTATACCGTGACGCCTGGGCCGGCGCGCGAAGACAAATACTCGGTGGCGAGCGTGCGCGTGGGCGGACCCGCGGCGCCTGGGCAAGCTAAAGCATGCCCCACCGGTGGGGCATGCTTTAGCTTGCCCTTCGATCCCGCGGACTATTTCGCCGCGCTCAATGGTCTGCGCGAGAAGCTGAAATCCGAGCCGGAACTAATCGTTTTGTTCGACGATTCCTTCCAGGGCGAAGACATACGCAGGCTGGTGGTGTTCGGCGAATCGCTGGGGATCCCGGTAAAGTATGTGGCGCTGGTGGATTATTCGAATTCGCGCGGCGCCATCGACATGGGACTGACTCCGGAATTGCTGCCGGGATATCAGCCCTCGGGCCAGCTGGGCATGCATGTCGATGAGATGATCGAGGCCGAACTGGACGTGCTCTGGGTGGTCGGGGCCAATCCGCTGAAGACGCCGCGCAAGGCTGGATTCCTGGTGGTCCAGGATATGTTTCTTACCGAGACGGCGCAGCAGGCCGACGTGGTTTTGCCGGCGGCTTCGGCCTACGAAAAGAACGGCACCGTCACTAACGTCACGGGCGAGGTGCAGCGCCTGGAGCGCGCGGTCAGCACCATGGGCGCCAAGCCGGATCTCGAAATCATGGGCTTCATCGCGCGCGAAATGGGCGTGGCGGCGGCGCTCGGGCCGTGGTCGCCGGAGGCGGTTTTCGCGGAGATCCGCGGGACGGTGCGAGGCTACGACATCCCGCTCTCGGCGATTGCTATGGGAGCCGCGCAGACCGCGCCGGTGAACGGGCGCGTGCCCGTCGAGAACCGGCCGGGAACGGTGCATTCCGATCACAACGGGCTGTTCGCGTCCGGAACCCTCGGGCGCTATTCTAGGGTACTGAATTCAGTTTTGGAAAGCCGCTTGAGCCGCTAATGGACACGTTCATCGTCATCAGCCTCATCAAGATCTTCGTGGTGTTCGCGGTTCTGATGACCACCCTGGCTTACCTCCAGTGGGTGGAACGCAAGGTCATCGCGCACATCCAGTTGCGTCCCGGCCCGTACCGCGTGGGGCCGCACG
The DNA here is from genome assembly GCA_964427655.1 of uncultured Solibacteraceae bacterium. GTDB lineage: Bacteria > Acidobacteriota > Terriglobia > Bryobacterales > Bryobacteraceae > CAVQNQ01. Next base: position 2,148 of record CAYRWE010000019.1, read on the forward strand.
GGCTATTGCAGCCGCTCGCCGATGTCATCAAGCTGATCACCAAAGAGGACCTGCTGCCGCCCTATGTGAACCGGCCGCTCTACCTGCTGGCGCCGTTCTTGGCCATCACCATGGCGCTGCTCTCGATTTCGGTGATCCCCTTTGGACCGGCTATCAACGTGGCCGGCTACCGCACCTGGATGCAGCTCACCGACCTGAATATCGGCGTGCTGTTCGTGCTGGCGGTCTCATCGATGGGGGTTTACGGAATCGCGCTGGCGGGCTGGTCGTCCAACAACAAGTACGCGTTACTAGGCGGGCTGCGCAGCTCGGCGCAGATGATCAGCTACGAGCTCCCGCTTTCGCTCGCCATCGCGGCGCCGCTGCTGATCTCGAACACCTTGAGCCTGCGTGATCTGGTGGGCCGGCAGGCGGGCGGCATCTGGCATTGGAATGTGCTGCACGGGCCGTTCCCGCAAATTATCAGCTTCATCGTTTTTCTGATTGCCGGTTTCGCGGAAACTAACCGCGTGCCCTTCGACCTGCCGGAGGCGGAAAACGAGCTGGTGGCCGGTTTCCATACCGAGTACAGCTCGATGAAGTTCGCTTCCTTCTTCATGGCCGAATACGCCAACATGATCACCGTCAGCGCCATGGCCACGCTGCTGTTCCTAGGCGGGTGGGTGGCGCCATGGCCGGCCGAATACGGCTCGACCCTGGTGCCGGTAGCCGTTTTCGCGGTGGCCGGCGTGGTGGCGCTGTATCACGGGCTGCATCCGGCGCGACGGCGGGACCGCCTGAGCCTGCCGGCCTTCGGCGTAATTTTCCTGATTATCGCGGCTGCCTTTCTGCTCCCGATCTTGCAAGGGTGGCTGGTGCCGCTGTTCTGGTTCTGCGCCAAAACGGGCACGATCCTGTTCGCGTTTATGTGGGTGCGCGGCACGCTGCCGCGTTTCCGTTACGACCAATTGATGGGCTTTACCTGGAAGTTTCTCTTCCCGGTGGCGGTGGTGAATCTGCTGGTGACCGCGTTTCTGGTCGCCTGGTTGGGTTAAGAATGCTGGGTTGAAATGGACGTCATTCTATTTCTGACTTTCGCCATTATCGCGGTGGTTTGCGCCATCAACGTGGTCGTGCAGACGCATCCCATCGCAAGCGCGGTTTCGCTCGTGGGGGTGATGGGATCGCTCGCGGTGCTCTACCTGCTGCTGGGCGCGGAGTTTATCGCGGCGGCGCAGGTGATCGTGTACGCGGGCGCCATCATGGTGCTGTTCGTCTTCGTCATCATGCTGCTGAATGCCGGCGCGGAGGTCAGGCACGGGCGCTCGCTGATGGCGCAGGTGCTGGGCGTGCCGCTGCTGATCGCGCTGCTGGGCGTGGTGGCTTACTTCGTCCAGCGGCTGTATCCGCGGGGCACCATGGTGCATTTCGGCGGTTTCACGGGCGGTTCGGCGCAGGCGGTGGGGCACGCGCTATTTACCACTTACCTGCTGCCTTTCGAGGTGACCTCGATCCTGGTGCTGATCGCGATTGTGGGCGCGATCGTGCTGGCGCGAAAGGAAATGGACTGATGGCCGAAGTCCCGATTTCGTGGTTCCTGACTTTAAGCGCGGTGCTGTTCGCGCTGGGCGTGGCTGGCTTCGTGTTCCGGCGCAATATCATCACGCTCTTCATGTCGATCGAGCTGATGCTCAACGCGGTGAACCTGAGCTTCGTGACGTTTTCCTATCAGCTCAAGCAGGTGAGCGGCCACCTGTTCGTATTTTTCGTGATGGTGGTGGCGGCGGCCGAAGCGGCCGTGGGCCTGGCAATCATTCTGACGATTTTCAAGAACCGGGCGACGCTGAATGTGGATGACGTCAGCTCGATGAAGAACTAGCGATGCCCGGAACAGACAAGCCGACCGGCTCACCGCGGAGACGCGGAGACGCGGAGATTTACGCGGAGAAAAAACACAGAAGTCAAAACCTGAGGGCGCGGAGCGAGCGGAGATCCGAGGGCTGTCGCCATCGGGAGTGCCCGGACGCGGGGGGACGCGGCTGATGCAACTTTGGCTGATTCCCGCGCTTCCGCTGGCCGGGTTCCTCATCAATGGGATTTTCGGGCGGCGCTTTTCGAAGAGCGTCGTCAATGCGGTGGCCATCGCCAGCGTGGCGCTCTCTTTCGCCTGGGTGCTGAAGACCATCCTCGGGTTGGGCGATCTGCACACGGCTTATACCGAGCATTATTTCACCTGGATTCAGAGCGGCGCCTTCACGGTGAATTGCGACATGGCGGTGGACCGGCTCACGGTGGTGATGCTGCTGGTGGTGACGGGCATCGGCTCGCTGATCCACGTCTATTCGATCGGCTACATGGCCCACGAGGGCGGCTACTACCGCTTCTTCGCCTATCTCAACCTGTTCATGTTTTTCATGCTGGTGCTGGTCCTGGCGGCCAACTACCTGGTGCTGTTCGTGGGCTGGGAAGGCGTGGGGCTGTGCAGCTATCTGCTGATCGGTTTCTACTTCGATAAGAAGTTCGCCACCGATGCCGGCAACAAGGCATTCATCGTCAACCGCATCGGCGATTTCGGATTTTCGTTGGCCATGTTCTACATGGTGCGCAGCTTCGGATCGCTCGATTTCGGCACGGTATTTCAGAAAGCGGGCGGCGCCCCCGAGGCCACGCTGACGCTGATCGGGCTGCTGCTGATGGTGGGGGCGTGCGGCAAATCGGCGCAGTTGCCGCTGTATGTGTGGCTGCCGGATGCCATGGCCGGGCCGACGCCGGTCTCGGCGCTGATCCACGCGGCCACCATGGTCACGGCGGGCGTCTATATGACCGCGCGCTCGTGGGCCATCTATGTGCACGCGCCGGACGCGATGGCGGTGATCGCGATCATCGGCATCTCGACGGCCTTCTTCGCCGCCACCATCGGCCTGGCGCAGAACGATATCAAGAAGGTCTTCGCGTACTCCACCGTTTCGCAGCTCGGCTACATGTTCGTGGGCGTGGGGTGCGGCGCGTTCTCGGCGGGCATTTACCACCTCATGACGCACGCCTTCTTCAAGGCGCTGTTGTTCCTGGGCGCTGGCAGCGTGATCCACGCACTCTCGGGCGAGCAGGATTTGCGCAACATGGGCGGGCTGCGCGGCAAGATCCCGTGGACCTTCTGGACGATGATGGCGGCGGCACTAGCGATTTCGGGCATCCCGCCGTTCGCGGGCTTCTTCAGTAAAGACGCCATCCTGCTGGCCGCCTATCATTACGCTCCGTGGATGTACTGGCTAGGCGTGGTCACCGCCGGCATGACGGCGTTTTACGTATTCCGCGCCATGTTCCTGGCCTTCTTCGGCGAGTACCGCGGCGAGCGGCACCCGCACGAATCGCCGCCCGTGATGCTGATCCCGCTGGTGGTGCTGGCGCTGCTCTCGATCGGCGGCGGATTCCTGTTCAAGATTCCGGAGTTCCTGAGCACGGTCTTTCCCACTCTCGAAAGCACCGAAGATATCGGTCTGATGGCCATTTCGGTGGCGGCCGGGGCGGTCGGAATCCTGGTGGCCTGGTGGATGTACGTGGCGCGTCCCGGAATGGCCGACAGCTTCGCCGGTAGCGTGCGCGGCCTCTACACGCTGGTCTACAACAAATACTTCGTGGACGAGATCTACGACGCCGCCGTGGTGAAGCCGCTGGTGGACGGCTCGCGCGCGGTGCTGTGGAAGGGCATGGATGCAGGCTTCATCGACGGCATGGTGAACGGCATCGGGACGCGCGCGCGCAATGTGGGCAGCGTTCTGCGGCTCATGCAATCCGGCAACATTCGCAGCTACGCCACGTGGGTGCTGTTCGGGTCGGTGGTGGTGATTGTGGCGATGGGGATCGCGGGAGGGCTGCGATGAACCTGCTCTTGGTGGTCCTTCTGCTGCCGCTCGCTGGCTTCCTGGTGGCGCTGGCGGTGCCGCGCTCCTCGCCGGCGGCCAGCCGCTACTGGGCGATGGCCGTTTCGCTCGCCACGTTTGTGGCGTCGGTGGCGCTGCCGTTGTGGTTCGATCGCGGCGCGGCGCACGAGCAATTCACGGTGGACCTGCCGTGGATCGCCTCGCCGGAGATCCATTTCCATATCGCCGCCGATGGCGTGAGCCTGTGGCTGGTGCTGCTCTCGACGCTGCTGACGCCTCTGTGCGTACTGATTTCGTGGCGCTCGATTCAAAGCCGCGTGAAGGAGTTTTTCGCTTTCCTGCTGCTGCTGGAATTCGGCCTGGTAGGCGTCTTCCTGGCGCAGGATCTGTTCCTGTTTTACGTTTTCTGGGAAGTGTCGCTGGTGCCCATGTACTTCCTGATCGGGATCTGGGGGCACGAGCGGCGTATCTACGCGGCGGTGAAGTTTTTCCTGTACACCATGGCCGGCTCGGTGTTGATGCTGGCGGCCATCATTTACATTTACAATCGCACCCAAACTTTCAGCTATCCGGCTCTGGTAGACATGCTCTCTACCGGCCGCCTGGCTTTTTCGCCGTTCGAGGAAATGCTGCTGTTCCTGGCATTCTTTGTGGCCTTCGCCATCAAGGTGCCGTTGTTTCCGCTGCACACCTGGCTGCCGGATGCGCACGTGGAAGCGCCCACGGCCGGCTCGATCATGCTGGCCAGCGTGATGCTGAAAATGGGCACCTACGGAATCCTGCATTTCTGCCTGCCCATGTTTCCGGGCGCGGCGCGGCGGTGCGCTCCGTGGATTGCGACGCTGGCGATCATCGGCATCGTGTACGGCGCGCTAGTGGCGATGGTGCAGCCCAATCTGAAAAAGCTGGTGGCTTATTCCTCGGTGAGCCACCTGGGCTTCGTCGTGCTCGGCATCTTCTCGTTCACGCAGATGGGTCTCGATGGCGCGGTCTATCAGATGCTGAACCACGGCATCTCGACCGGCGCGCTGTTCCTGATCGTCGGCCTGCTCTATGAGCGCCGCCATTCGCTGGCCATCGCGGATTACGGCGGTGTGGCCACGGCCGCGCCATGGCTCGCCACAGCATTTTTGATCACTACGCTCGCGAGCATAGGTCTGCCGCTGCTGAACAATTTCGTGGGCGAGTTCCTGGTCTTGCAGGGGACAGCCTTGGGGCACTTCAACTGGACCGTGTGGGCGGCCATCGGCGTGATTCTTTCCGCCTGTTACATGCTGTGGATGTACCAGCGCGTATTCTATGGCGTGGCCGGCGATGAGGTGAAGGCGCACGTCATCGATTTCAAGCCGCGCGAATGGGCGGCCGTGATTCCGCTGATCGCCATGATGGTGTGGATGGGCGTCTATCCGCAATCGTTCCTGCCCGCGGTGGGCAAGGTGACGGCGCAAGTTCTGGAGCAGACCTCGATCAACGTACCCTTCCGCGTCCAGGCGCACCCGCCAGCGGCGCATACGCAAACGGAGGTGGCGCGTGCCCGCTAATCTCGGCCCGGACACGATCCGGTTCCTGCCGGAGACCATTCTGGCGGTTATGGGCACGCTGCTGATGGTGCTCACGGGGCTGCTGGGTGGGCACGGCTCGAAGCTCTATGGCAACCTGAGCCTGGCGACGCTGGCGGCGGGAATCGCGGCGGCCATCTACGCCAACGCGCACGCCGGCGCGGCTTTCGGCGGCATGCTGATGGTGGATGGCTTCGCCACTTTCTTCCGCGTGCTGGTGATGACAGTGGGGATCCTGACGGTTCTGCCTTCATACGGCTTCCTGGCGCGGCAGGGTGCCGAAACCGCCGAGTACCACGTGCTGCTGCTCTTCTCGATCGCGGGCCAATGCCTGATGGCGGCGGCCAACGACCTGATCATCGTCTTCATCGGCCTGGAGATCTCCTCGATCTCCAGTTACGTGCTGGCGGGATTTTTCCGCGATGACAAACGAGCTAATGAAGCCAGCCTGAAATATTTCCTGCTGGGATCGTTCGCCACGGCCTTCTTCCTTTACGGCGTGGCGCTCATATACGGTGCCACCGGGACGGTCAACCTCACCGCAGTGCGCGCGGCGTTGATGGGGACCGATGCGCCCTCGCCGGTATTCATCGGCGTGGCACTGGCGCTGATGTTCGTGGGGCTGGGATTCAAGATCTCGGCCGCGCCCTTCCAGATCTGGGCGCCGGATGTTTACCAGGGCGCGCCCACGCCGGTCGCTGCCTTCCTTTCGGCCGGCCCCAAGGCGGCGGCCTTCGCGATCTTCCTGCGCATCTTCATGACGTCCTTCGAATCGATCGGCTCCATGTGGGAGCCGCTGGTGTGGTTCTCGGCGCTGCTCTCGATGACTATCGGGAATTTCGCCGCGCTGCTGCAATCGAACGTCAAGCGCATGCTGGCCTACAGCTCCATCGCACACGCCGGCTACGTGCTGGTGGCTCTGACGGCGCGCTCGCAGGTGGGGACGGCCGCGGCCATGTTCTACCTGGCGGCCTACGCCTTCATGAACGTGGGCGCATTCTCGGTGGTTGCCTATCTTTCCGGCAAGGGCGAGCGCTACCAGAACATCGAGGATTTCGCGGGCCTGGGCCAGAAGCAGCCGCTGACTTCCGCCATGCTTTCGATTTTCCTGCTCTCGCTGATCGGCGTGCCGCTCACCGGGGGCTTTTTCGGCAAGTTCTACATCTTCAAGGCGGCTCTGGAATCGCACCTGGTCTGGCTCACGGTGCTGGGCCTGCTCAATAGCGCGGTGGCCGCGTATTATTACCTGCGCATCCTGGTGATGATGTACATGCACGAGCCGAGCGAGGCGGTGGACAAAACCGAACGGCTCTCGCCCAGCCTGCGGGCCGCCCTGGTGTTGCCCGCGATAGGCACCCTGGTGCTGGGAATCTTCCCCGGCTGGGTGCTGAACTTCGCCGGAAAATCCGCGTCGCTGCTGAAGTAGTCTGATACCATCCGGCTATGCGCATCCTCGCCATAGCCGTCCTCCTCACTCTGCCCCTTTGCGCCCAGCGGAAACCCGGGAGCCAGCTCGATAATTTGCCGCCTGAAATGGAGATGCTCACCCACTTCGGGGAGCGCGCCGACATCTCGCCGGATAACCAGGAAGTGGCGTTCATGTCGAAGAGCTTCGGCGACGCTTTTGCCATCGATCTGAAGTCCCGCACCATACGCTGTATCATGTGCAACGTGCCGGCCGCGGTCTTCCTGCGCGTCATGCATCTTTCCACCGGCGATTACATCCTCATCGGCCCGGATCATTTCGAAGATATCGTGACCAGCCGTCGGCGCGACAACGAACTCTGGTTCCTGAGCCGCCAGCGCGGAGCGAAGCCCGTCAAGCTCGGCCAGAAAATGAGCGAAGGCGCGGCCATTTCCACGAAGAGCCTCAAGATCTCCTTTTCGCAGACCCACGACCAGGCGCCCGACCTGGCTCCCGACGCATCCCGCCTGATGGTGGCGGATCTCGACCTTTCCGGCGGCACTCCCAAGTTGGTGAATACGAAGACCGTCTACGAGAGCAAAGACCGCGGCTGCGTGCTGGAGGCCCAGGATTTCTACGACAACGACAACAAGATGACTTTCACGTGTTACGAGCCGAAAGGCTTGGCGTCGGTCATGGGGATCGATCTGAAGACCGGGGAAGTAGCCAACTTTTCCAAGGCTCCCGGCACTTATAACGAGCCGGAAGGCATATTTCCCGACGGCCAATACACCTGTGTGGAGGCGGACCGGCAGGTGGCCGAGCTCGGCGGTAAGCATGGCGGCGGAAACATCGATATCTGGAAGCTGAGGCTGGACGGCACCGGTAAGGACTTCGTGCGGATCACGCACTTCAACGATTACGAGGGCGGCAAAGCATCGAATCCGGTAGTATCGACCGATGGACGCTTCATGGCGTTTCAGACGGCCAAGACCACCGATCCGGCGGGTGTGGGGTACGGCATCGTTCTGTATTGGTTTCGGAAGTAGAAGAGACTGCCTGGCGGTCGCGGCTGGGGGTCCGAGCCGCGACCGTCCGGGGGCAGTCTGACAGGTCAGCCGTTGGTGTGCTGGGCGCGCCGCTGCTCGATGCGCTGCCGAAACTGCTCTTGCATCTGGTCGGCCTTGGCGCGCTGATCGGGCGTCAGGGTGGTGTAGAACTTCGCCAGCGCCTGGGCACGAATCGCCATCGCCTGGCCGCGCAGAGTGCCCTGAGTGGCGGCGAGGTTCTGGATCTGAGCGGTGTCGTTGGCTTTCACGGCCGCGGCCATGGCCTGCCGGTTCTGCCGCAACTGCTGCCGTATGGGCTGGGCGGTCTGGCGCGCCTGTTGGAAGATGGCCTTGGCCTGCTGCTTCTGGGCGTCGGTCAGGTTCAGGTCCTGCATCATGCGGTGGTGAGCACGCGCATGCGTTCCGGCGGCCGGCTTTCCGGGGGCCGGCTGCGGCGCGGGGGTGGCCTGCTGGGCGAAAGCCATACCGGCCGCCAGCGCGGTGACTGCTGCGAACCTTGTCAAATTGCTTTTCATGGGTTTTTCTCCTCCCACTTTCGAATCTAAAGGCCCGGTGTAAATGCCATATGTGATGGCGGTAAAAGTGCGTAAATCCAGGCCTCGCATGGGATAACCCGGAATTGCGCGTGATGTCGCGGGGCCCGGCGGCCCGTTACAAACTCTTACAGGAGCGGCGCGCCGGGGGTGGTAAATTGAAGCCGTGAACATCCTGGTAATCGATGACGACGCCGAGCTCTGTTCCTTGCTGGGTGAATTCCTGCGGCGCGAGGGCTTCACCATGGATTGCGAGCACGAAGGCCATCGCGGGTTGCAGAAGGCCGCGCAGCCGGGCGTCGACCTGGTGGTGCTGGACGTCATGCTGCCCGGCTTGGATGGCTTCGAGATCCTGCGGCGTCTGCGCCGCGAGAGCAAGGTCCCGGTGATTATGCTGACCGCGCGCGGCGAGGATGTGGACCGCATCGTGGGCCTGGAGTTGGGCGCCGACGATTACCTGCCCAAGCCCTTCAACCCTCGCGAGCTGGCGGCGCGCATCCGTGCGGTCTTGCGCCGCTATGAGGTTCGTCCGCCGCTGGAGGGTCACGCCGGCCAGCGGCTGGAGATCAACGGCGTGGCGCTCGACCCCGGATCGCGCGAGGTTCATTCGCGCGGGAAGCGTGTGGAGGTGACCACGTTCGAGTTCGACATTCTGGAGATGCTGATGCGCGCGGCCGGGCGGGTGCTTTCGCGCGACGACCTGATGGAGAATCTCTATAATCGCAAGGCCACGCCCTTCGACCGCTCCATCGACATGCACATCAGCCACCTGCGCAAGAAGCTCGAAGAGGGCGAGGGCCCCAGCCTGATCAAGACCATCCGCGGCGTGGGCTATCAGTTCTGCCGCACGCCCGAAGAGGGCGCCCCCGAATGAATTCGTTGTTCGCCAAGATTCTGCTATGGTTCTGGTGCACGCTGACCATCGCGGTGGTGGGCTCGGCGCTCATCTCGGCTCTGGATGTCAGCGAGAGCAACCGGGATCGCCGCGTGCTCATCGGCCGCCTGGTGGCGAACGAGCTCGAGCGCGCGCGCACCGCTTACGAAGCCGGCGGCCGCCCGGCGCTGGCGACCTGTCTGGATAATCTGCGCAGCACCTACGACGCCTCCGGCATTCTCACCGATCAAAACGGCCGCGACCTCCTGACGGGCCAGGATCGTACCAGCCTTGTGCAGTTGGCCCGCGCGGCACCGCGCCAGCAGCTCGGCTTCCGCTTCTTCACGCTGCGCAACGGCATGGCGGCCAGGGCTGCCGACGACGGCCACTACTGGTTCTTCCTGCTGGTGCCGCACGCCCGCCTGGGCTCCTGGTTTCTTATGCCGGAGCACATCTTCATGCTGGTGGTGGCGGCGGGAATGTGTTACTGGCTGGCCTTCCATCTGACCAGCCCGGTGCGCGACCTGCAAAGGGCCGTGGAACGCTTCGGCCGCGGCGATCTCTCGGCCCGCGCCGGATCGCGCCGCCGCGACGAGCTGGGTCGACTGGCCCGCACCTTCGACCGCATGGCCGCGCGCATGGAAAAGCTGATGGGCGCCGAGCGCCGTCTGCTGCTCGATATCTCGCATGAGCTGCGCTCGCCGCTGGCGCGTCTGGGTGTGGCCGTCGAGCTGGCGCGTTCCGGCGAAGAGAGGGACCGTCAGGCGGCGCTCGACCGCATTCAGAAGGAATCCGACCGCCTGAATTCGCTGGTCGGCCAGCTTCTCGAAGTCACGCGCGCGGAGGGCGACCCTCGAGCGTTGCGGCGCGATAGCCTGCGCCTGGACGGGCTGGTCCGGGAACTGGTTGACGAATCGGGTATCGAGGCGGCGGCCCACGGCAGTTCGGTGGTTTTCGGGGAGCAGGAGCCGGTAACCGTGGAAGGCGATCCGGAACTGCTGCGCCGGGCCATCGAGAACGCCATTCGCAACGCCATACGCTATGCGCCCGAAGGGTCGGCCGTGGAGGTCTCGCTCGAGCGCCGCAACGGCAAGGCCATGGTGAAGGTGCGCGACCGCGGTCCGGGAGTTCCGGAAGAGGCGCTGCCCCGGCTTTTCGATGCGTTCTACCGCGTCGACACGGCCCGCGATCGCTCGAGCGGAGGCGTCGGCCTGGGCCTCTCCATCGCGCGGCGGGCCGTGGAGCTGCACCAGGGCGCCATACGCGCGCGCAACGCCCAGCCGGGTCTGGAAGTGGAGATCGAGTTACCGGCGCGCGCCTGACGGCCGTTGGGCAAACCCGCCCGTCGCATGCTACGCTCGTGTTTCCCGATGCGTAAATTCCCGATCTTCGCCCTTTTCTGCGGTTGTCTGCCTGCATTCGGCTGGGGTCCCGAGGGCCACAGCCTGGTGGCCCGGATCGCCGAAGCTCAGCTCACCGCGACCGCCCAGGCGCGCGTGGCGGAGATCCTGGGGCCAGGCAGCACGATGGCATCCGTCTCCAGTTGGGCGGACGAAGTGCGGCGCGCGCGGCCCAAAACGGCTCCCTGGCATTACATCGATATCCCCATCTCCAAATCGCATCTGGATATGGCGCGCGATTGCCCGCACGGCGATTGCGTGATCGCCGAGATCGAGAGCCTCGAGCGGGCCTTGCGCGACCCGGCGCTGGCGGCCCCGGAACGCCGCGAGGATCTCATGTTCCTGATCCATTTCGTGGGCGATATGCACCAGCCGCTGCATTGTTCGGATAACGCCGATAAAGGCGGCAACGAGGTGCGCGTGGAATTCGCGGGCCACGCCACCAACCTGCACAGCCTTTGGGATGGCGGGCTGCTGGGCCGCATCGGCGGCGAGGAACAACTTCTGCCCACGCTCTCCGCGGCCTCGGCGCGCAACCGCCGAAAGTGGTCCAAGGGAACCGTGGAACAATGGGCCGAAGAGTCGCACAAGGCCGCGCGCAAGACCGTCTACGGGCGTCTGCCGCACGCCAGCGGAGACGCACCGCGAGCGATCTCTCCGGTTTACGAACATGCCGCGGACCCGCTGATCGAATTGCAGATCGAAAAGGCCGGCGCGCGCCTAGCCCGGGTAATCAACGAAACCTTCGAGTAAGTTCAGCTCTCTCGCGCGGCGCAGTAATCGAAGAGCAACTGCCATTCGATGCGCTGCACGGCCAGCGCGCGGGCTTCCAGTTCCGAGCCGGCGTCGCGGCGGGCGCGCTCGCAATAGTCGACGAAGGCGAACGGGTCCCAACGCGGGCCGAGATTTACGCCGGCTTCGGTTGCCGAGTCGCGCAGAGCCGGGAAGATGGGATGCGCGCCCACGCGCTGAAACCAGTAGCCCGAATTTCCGGCATCCGGCTCCTGGCGATGCATGATGGCGTGCCAGAAGCTGCCTTCGGCGGTGGGGATCTCCTGGGCCGCGGTGTGCGCCTCGTCCAGGCACGAAAAGTACAGGTAGAGACCCGCGTAGGCGGCTTCGGGAGAGCGCGCCCCCGCGAAGAGACGGCCGGGCGATCCGGCCCGCAGCCGGTCGTAGGCGGCTTTCGAGGAGCAGCGGCCCAGCGCCAGCGGCATCAGGCGCTGCCCGTCGCCGTCCAGGGCCAGAATGGCGGCCACCTGCGGGCCATACGCCGAGGGATCGAAGTTCATGCGATCATGATACTCGGTTAATGGGCAAGCTCAAGCTTGCCCCACCAAGATATGCCACTAGCACTTGTGTTATCGGCGGGAGGGATGTTCGGGGCGTGGCAGGTGGGCGTCTGGCGAGTCCTGCGGGAGCGCTTCCAGCCGGATCTCATCGTGGGCGCTTCGGCCGGCGCATTGAACGGGTGGGCCATTGCCGGCGGCTGTTCGTGCGAGGAGCTTGCCAATGAATGGATGGACCCGCTTACGGCCCAGGCCATGCAGGTGGGGGTGCATTCCGCGGGAATCCCGATGCAGGCAGCGTTGCATGCCAAAGCGCGCAAGCTTTTCGAGCGCTACCATCCGCGCGTACCGTTCGGTCTGGTGGTGGTGGAATTGCCACGCTTCCGTCCCCGCCTGGTGCGCGATAACGAGATCACCTGGCGCCATCTGGCGGCCACCTGCTCCATCCCCATGGTCTTCCCGCCGGTGGAAATAGATGGGAAGAGCTACGTCGATGGCGGCCTGCTCGCGGCCCTGCCACTATACTCCGCCGAGCAAATGGGCGCCACGCGCGCCGTGGCGGTGAATGCCCTCACCACTCTGCCCTTTCGTCTGCTACGCGGGGTGTTGCGGCCGCGCCGGCCCTCCTCAGCTCTGGAGGTGATTCGCATCGAACCCTCCGTGCGGCTGGGCGGCTTGCTGGACGCCGCCCGCTGGACGCGCAACAACGTCGAGCGCTGGATCGAGCAAGGGGCCGGCGACGCTACCCGCGTCCTTACATCGTTTACAATGTAAGGTCATGCCGCTGTATCGGATCTACCGTATGAAAGATTCGCCACGGCAGCAGTTTCGCTGGGCGCCGCATGTTTCCGGCAGCGCGTCGGTCAAGCCCAAAGACTACGAGCCCGCGGGCGAGGTGGAGGCGCAGAACGAGTACGACGCCTGGCGCAATCTGCGCGACACCGGCGGCCCGCTGGCCGTGGGCGATCTGCTGGAGACCGGGGACGGGCAGTTGCGGCTCTTCAAGTATGTTGGCTTCGAGCCTGCCCAATGGGCGCTGCCGGAGCCGCGGCACCCCGCCGATCCAGGACCGGCCCAGCCGGACCCGGCCGGGCAGCCCGCAGCCAGTTAGGAGATTCCATGCGCGAACACCGCTTGGGCGACGATATCGACGATTTTTGTGTCCGCTGTAAGCGGGTCATGAACCACTCGGTGGTATCGGTGATCGACAGCCAGCCGGCCAAAGTGCGCTGCCGGACCTGCCACAGCGACCATGATTTCCGCCACGAACAGGCGCCTCCTCCCAAAGTGGATCCACGCAAGCAGGCCCTCTTCAACGACGTCCTGAAGACCGTAGATCCCACCGCGGTGATCGAGCCCGCCGGCGTCGAGACTCCGGCAGCCGCCGCGACCAAGCCCAAAGCCAAAAGTAAGGCGCGCAAGTAGCCCTTCCGGACCAGTTGAAAGAACTCCCGCGACGCAAAATAACATGGCGGTGTAAATTCGCGGGGGAAAGCTATGTAACCGCTACGCCGCGAGGTGCGTCGTTCGACGCATTTGCGTGATATTCGATACGCCTATAAGGCTCAACCGGTATGGCCATCCTGTTGCAGTCCTGAACAGCAGTTGAAGTGGCGCGAACCGGCTACCCGGCATCGGATCAGAGTATCCGATTCGCCGGGCACGCCGGTTTTATTTTGCGGCCGCCGGCAACTCTGCCAGGAGCACAATGGATGCGCGCCAGAACGCAAACTTTTGGACGCTGGGGTCGAGCACGCTGACTTGGCAGGTGTAGCGGCCGGGCTGCAACTTGGCCAGCGGCACGCTAAAGCGCACCGGTACCGCCTTGGACTTGCTGTTCAACCCTTCCTTGATCTCAAGCGGTTCGGTCTCGAACGCCTTGGCCTTCCCTCGATAGAAGCTCACGCGTGCCAGAATGGGCTGGGTGGTCTCCGCGGCCGGCTCATAGGTCTCCAGATAGACGTACATTTCCTGGTCCTGGCGGAATACGCGGGTCACGCTGGGGATCAGCTTTTGGTTGTCCGCTACCAGGGGATTGGTGGCCAGCAGGCGCTTATCGCGCTCCGCGGTGGCTACGGCGGCGCCCAGGTTCTCGCGCTGGTTGCTCAAGACCACCGAGCTGATAGGAAGGTAGGTCTGATTGACGGTCAGGTCCGGGATCACGAACTTGGTCTCGTAAGTGCCCATCTTGCCGGTTTCGTTTTCCCGTGCCAGGAACTTGAACGTGTATTTCCCCGGCGGCAGGGTGAAACCGGTATCGTAGGCCAGGTTGCGTTTGGAGAGCGAGCCGGCATTCTCGCCCTTCAGCTTCACTTCGATAAAATCGCGAACGTTGCCCGCCACCACCCCCTTCGAGTCCTTCACCTGGCCGATGAAATCCAGGCGCGTGCTTTCAGCGCCGCCGTGGCGAGCCAGTTCGAGCTCGTTGCCGGGAATCTTCACCGCCACCGGGACGAAGTAGCGGTCGCGGGCCATCCGGAAATAATCGATCTCCATGGCCACCGAAAGATCCGTGACGGGGTCGTCCAGCAGCAGGGCTTCCTGTAACTGGCGCTCGCGGTCCGAACTGTCGAACTTACGGAATTCCTTGGAGGCGAAGTAACCGCTGCGGTAATCCAACTTAGCCGAAAGGTTACTGGCCGCCTGCACCTTGATGCGGCGGTAATGGCCATCCAGGTTCGAGTTGGTGCTGTAGTAGCCGACGATGTAGTAACTCGAAATATCCTTCTGGGCCTGCACGATGCCCATGGAGAGATCGTTGTTATCGAGCAGCGCCTTACCGCCGGTATCCTCGGCCAGCGTGTAGAGCGTCTCCTGCTGGTTCTGGAAGTTGCTCACGGCCGAGCGGGAGGAGCTTCCCGAATACATTCCCTGTCCGCCCGGCGAGCCCTTAGTGGCATCGCCCAGCGGCGCGCTGGCTACCAGGCCGCGGGCGTCGATGGGGTAGAAGGCGACGTTCGAGCGTATGGCGGCGTTGATGGTGGCGCGCAGTTGCGCTTCGTTATCCAGGCCGGTGCGGGACATGCCGCTGGCGAAATACACCAGCGCTTTCTTTTCGGGCAACGAAGCGAGCATCCGGACGGCCGATTCGAGCGCGGCCAACTGCCGGTCGGTGTTGAAGATATTGAACTCGGTGTCATCCTGAGTGAACGCCGCGCCGGTATCCTCGGCGCTGTCGTCGCTCACCTGGTTGGTCATGTCGCTGCCTTCGCCGATGCTGAGGCCCTTGATGATGCGGCTCAGCTCGTCGCGGTCGTCGGTGAAATCCGCCAGCACGTTGAGATCGCTCGAGAAAGTCATGATGGCCATCAGGTCCGATGGCGTCATCTGGGTCTTGAGGAACTTCTGCGCGGCGGCCTGGGCGCGGATCTGGTCCTGTATGGGCATGCCGATCTGGTCGAAAAACATCACCAGGAGACGGCGGTCCTTGTACTTCACCTGGCCCGGCCTGGAGGGCGCAATATCGGTCTTGATGGGGGTCTTGATCACGGACGGTACGTCGGCGGCCTTGGGAGCCCGCGGCTGCAAGGAGGGCGGTGCCTCGGCCAAGGGAGCCGCGGCCTGCTCTTCGAGCCGCTGGAACTCGAAGATCGAAATTTTCTGCGGCTTGCCGTCCTCGGTGATCGTGAAGTCGGACGCCTTGAGGCCTTCGATAGGGTTACCGCTCTTGTCTTTGGCCGAAACGTTGACGACCACCAGTTGCACGTTGGATTCGAACTTATAGCCGCCCTTGGGAGCCGCGGGCGTACCCTGGGAGGGCGCATTCTGGGCAGCCGTGCTCGGGGGAGCCGCATTCGGCCGGGGCGCGCTCTGCTGCGCGGAAAGGGCCAGCAGCCCGGCCAGCAAGGTAACGAGAATCGGTCGCATAATTTAGAACCTGAATCGCAAGGTGGCGGTCATGTCGCGCATGCCGCCGGCGCCGGCCAGCGCGCCGAACTGCTGGCCCAGAGTGGTCACCCAACCCGTGATGGTGACGTGGTTGAGAGCATTGGTGGCGTCGAAACGCAAATCCACGCTGCGCCGCTCGCCCAGCCGGAAAACACGCCCCGCCGAGGCATTCAAGCCAAAAGTGGAGGGGCCGATGATGGTGTCCCGCCCGGCGTTGCCCCACTGGCCCGGAAGGGGATTGGCAAAGGCCAGCAGGTTGAAGGGTTCACCCGGATCGGGGGCGTTCACGGCCAGGCCGGTGGCATTGGCCCGTACGCTGGTCAGGCTGGCGCCGGTGCCTGTCCCGGTGGCTACCACGCCGGCCGCGATGGGCGTGAGCGGTGCACCGCTCTGGATCGTGATGTTGGTCATCAGAGTCCAATCCTTCAGCAGCGCGCCTTTCCAGCCGTTGATCAGGGTTCCGCCGGCTCGTCCCATACCCGTGCTGTACTGTGCCTGCATGGTCAGGCTGTGGGTGTGATTGAAATTGGAACGAGCCCGCTCCGCGGTGAGATCCTGCCAGTTCTGCGCCACGATGGTAGCGCCGGGTACCGAAGCATCGTCGATGGACTTCGAGAAGGTATAGAATACGTTGCCCGAGAAGCCGCTGCGGAAGCGGCGCATCAACTGGACTTGGGCGGCCTGGTAGTTCGAATCTCCGTTGGATTGCTCGTAGATCCAGCCGTTGGGTCCCAGGGCCGGCCCCGTGTAGCTACTCGGCTCGGAGTTCGGATAATACTGCTGATCGAGCCGCGTGCCCTTGGTACCCAGGTAGGAGAGCGTGAGGAACAGCGCGCGCGGCAGACCCTGCTGAACCGAAACCGTCCAGTTCTGCGCGTAACCCACGCGGTAGTTCGGGTCGATGGCGTAGGTGTTGGTGATGGCGCCCAGCGGAACTTCCAGTCCGGTGGCCAGGGAAAGCAGGCCCTTGGTGCTGAGCGTTTGGGAGAACGGCGGTTGCTGCGCCATCTTATTGGCGATCGTGCTGTAGATGCTCGTGTTGTAGTAAATCCCGTAGCCGGCGCGCACCACCGTGGATCCCTTGGTAAACGGTCTCCAGGCCAGACCGATGCGCGGCTGAAAACCCTTGCGGTCCGGATTCAGCAACGCATTGCCGTATGCCAGTCCGGTGAGGGGGCCGGTTTGCCCGGGCAGCACCGGGGCGATGGCCGCAAAGCCGGGGGCCACGTCCAGGCCGGCCAGGCGATTGTGCAGCTCATATACCGGCTCGGCGAAATCCCAGCGCAAGCCGCCATTGATGGTGAGCCGCGCGTTCACGTGCCAATCGTCGTTAGCGTAAGCGTCCCACCAACTGGCGCGGAAATACTTGTCGGCATTCCCGTAGGCGATGCTGGCCGTATCGGCGTCGCCCAGCATGAAATCGGCCAGGTCATAGCCTGAAGCGGCGCCGGTGAAGCCGAAGTTGCCGCGCGGATTGCTCTCGGACAGGTTGTTGAACTCCTGGCGCCGGAAATCCGCTCCGAAAGTCATGTTGTGCTGGCCGCGAATCCATAGCAGGCTTTCACCCACCGCGCTGGTCTGGTTGTGATTGGCGGAAAAGTTGCCGTCCGAGAGGCCCTGGAAGCCGTTGGTGAAGCTCAGGGAGGGCGGTCCCCAGAAGGGCGCCTGCTGATCGGAGCCGGCGATTCCGAGCTGCCCGGCCACGTTCCCATTCGGCAGGTTGGCGAAATACGGCGTGAGATCGGTGGAAGAGCGGCTGAAGCGATAGCTCAGATTGCTGATGAGCCGCGCGGTGAAATTGTGCGACCAGCCCACGTTGGTGTTAATGCCGGTGGAGCCGGTGGCATCCGAGAACCCGAACAGATTCGGCGAGCTGCTGTTCGCGCGCTGATAAGAGAAGCCGCCGGAAAGCCGGTTTTTCTGATTGAGCGTCTGGTTCAAGCGCGTGTTGAGATTGTCCTGATTAGTGGTCCCCACGATGGAGGTCTGATAGTTGTACTTGGAGTTGCCCGCGAAATTAGGCAGCGGATAGAACGCCAACAAGCCCGTGGCGATGGGGCTGATGCGGCTGGCGGGAATCTGATTATTAGGGAAGGGCTGGCCGCTGAGCGGATCCAAAATGGAAAGCGGTCCCGTCTGGGACCTGGAAACCGCCTGCGAGAAATCGCCTTCGCGCTCGGCCTCGGTGGGCAGCAGGGCGCTGGAGGTCGAGCCCGTGCGGCTCCGCCGGAGCTGATAGTTGAAGGTGAACATCCCTCCCTTGCCGCTGAGCAGCTTGGGAATCTTCAAGGGTCCGCCCAGCATGAAAGTGGCGCGCGCATTGGCTGTCGAGGGCTTCGGCGTATCCTGCCCGGTGAGCGAGAACGAGCGAGCGTCCCAAATGGAGTTATCCAGGGTGACGGCGGCGTTGCCGGTGTACTGCATGCGGCGGTCGCGCCGCGCATTGCCGAAAGCCCGCACGCCCGGACGATTGAAGGCGCCACCCGGGCCGCCCCGGCCTCCGCCCATGCCTCGTCCGCCGAATCCGCCGCCCCCAAATCCCCCGCCGCCGCGTCCGCCGAATCCGCCACCCGGCCCGCCCCCGCCCATCATTCCGGGGCCACCCGGTCCGCCGGGACCGGCGCCGCCCGGTGCCGTCGCCGCGCCCACCTGCGTCTGGCCATTGGGTCCCATTCCGGGGCCTCCCGGAGCGCCCGGAGCGCCCGCGCCGCCCATCATCATCATGTCGCCGCGTCCGGCCAGCCAATCGTTGCTGGGCGGCGCATCCAAACCGCGGCTCACGCTGCCGTTCACCATCAGGGCCTCGGAAGCGCTCTGGTTGAGGTCGGACAAATCGCCCGTGAGCCCGCTCTCGGCGCCCGCGGCAGTCGGATCGCCGGATGCATTTACACCCAGTTGTCGGAAGCCGGCTTGCGACTGCTGTTGCGCCTGGCGCAAGGACGGCCGCCCGCCATTGGCATTCGCGGAGTTCGCCCCGCCGCGGCCGCCTCCATAGGAGCCTCTGCCGCCTTGTCCCCCGGTGGAGGCGGCTGGCGATGCCGGCGTGCTAGCGGGAGTCTGCGTGGGTGCCGCTGCCGCAGCCGTTGCTGGCGCTGCCGGCTGAGGCCTGGCGGGTGTGGCTGGCGCCACCGATGCGGGCTGTGCGGCGGCGGCCATCGCGGCGCCCGGAGGCAGCACCTTCAGATCCCAGGTCGGGCTGGGAGCCAACGGTGCCACGCCAACTTCGCGCGAAACCTTGGCGAAGCCGAACATATCGACTTCGATCGTCCAGACGCCATCGGGAAGATCCGGAAAGGCATACGCGCCTTGCTCATCGGTAGTCGTGAACAGCTTCTTATCGCCCTGCGAAGCCGTGACCGTGGCGCCGGGGACCGGCAAGCCGCCCGAAAGGACCACGCCGTGGTGCTCCGAGGCCGCCAGCACCGCTACGAGAAACGAGGCCGCCACTGCGCGCCCCACCATCCGGAAAATTCGATCGGCATCCATGACTGACAACACATAGGCGCGCAGGCCGCCGGTTTCGTTACCTTATACGCGCCGCGCCGGTTTCGCAAATAATTTGGAACTCTTTAGAATTGCACCAGTTACCGGCTGTTAGCGCATCTCTCAACGTAACGCCCGAAGGAAACGCCCCGCTCCGCCATTGCGTCTACGGTCACTTGCGTATGTGTTTCCGTCATCTACTGGTGCTCACGACTGCCTTTGCCGCGCTGGCGCAAACCGGCGAAACCGTCCTGCGCATCCCGCCCGCCACGATCTCGCTCGATGCCGGCGGCCAGCCGGTCGCGGTAACCGTCTGGGGATCTCTGTCCAGGGAATCGGCGGACGTGTTTCGCCTCAAGCTGACTGCCGACCTGGGCAATTTCCAGCAACACATTACGCCGCTTCTCCGTTCTCAATTGAACCGCTCGGATCGCTGCGGCGAGCGCTTATCGGTCGAGCAGGCGGATCTCGCGCTGGCTGCTCCCTCCATCGTGCTGACCGCCACGGTGCATTACGAGCGCTGGGGCTGCGTGAAGGCGTTCGGCAAGGAAGTGAACAAGCGCATGGTGGGCGGCAACAGCGTGCTCAAGGTGAAGCTGACGCCGGCTGTCGACGCCGGCGGCGTCGCCTTGCGGTCCGAAGTGATCGGCATCGAAGCGGATGGCTCGCTCGGCGAATTGCTGCGCTCCGGCTCCACGGGCGACGCGCTGAAGGAGAAGATCGCCTCGAGCGTCCGTTCGGCGATCGAGAAATCGGCCAACTTCAATAACGTGCTGCCGCCCGAAATCGGCAGCGCCGTGACGATCCGGAGTGTCGAGTTCGCGAGCGGCCGGGAAGGGCACCTGTCGATCGAGACTCTGGCCGACGCGCACATCTCTCCCGAACGCTTCAAGGCCCTCGATAAAGTGTTAGCGTCGCACTGAGCCGCGGCGCTCAGTCGCCGAAGCTGCCGACTTCCTCTTGCGCCTCGGCCGCTTGCGGCGCCGGGGCCGCGCTGCCGCCGATCTGCACCAGCTCCGCGCCAGGCTGCTCCTTGAGCACGTGTTGGCGATAGAGCTGCATCATACGCGCACTCTCCGCACGCTCTTTGAGCTTGGCGTCGCGCGCGCGGATCTTCTCTTCACGAGCGTTCTTGGCGATGCCCAAGCGGTCGAGATCGTGCTGCTCTTCGGTGGTGACGATCTCCTGCCGCAGCATGAGCGAATGTTCCACGCTCGCAAGCGGCACGTGCTTGCCGCCGGCGAAGATTTCGTGCTTGCCGCGCTCTTCGTACCACTTGGTTAGCGTGGCGGTCATGTGCATCTTCTCGATGATGTTGCGCCAGCCCACGCCGGTGTTATAGGCGCAGAAGGAAATCTCGCCTTCCTGCGTGGCATAGGGGATGATGCACTGCTCGGTGCGGCGGAAATCGTAATTGAACAGATCCTGGAACCACATGCCGGCGATGAACAGGAAGTTCCAGCGGTCGCGGCGGCGCTGCTCGATGTCGTCGAAGGTGCGGTCTTTGCCCACCTTGCCGTAGTTCTTACCGGTGGCACCGAAGGTCTTGTCGAACTTCCGCAGCAGGTCCCTGAAGCGGAAATGCGTGGGTGCCTGGAAAGGATCGTAGTTGCGGGCCACCGCCAGGGCCATGCCCACGATCGAGAGCCACTTGCCGCGAGCAGCGTCGTTGATGCGCGCCACATCTCGCGCCAGGCGGCCGGCGTTCAGGAAAGCCGTTACCGGCGCGGCTTCCTTGGTTTCCTTGTCCACCATGATGGCCATGCCCACGCCGCAATTGGGATGGCAGCCGCAGCTCAACTGGCCCCAGTTGGCTTGCGGGCCGTGCACCAGGTCGCTCCAGTCCGAAAAGGTGGACATAAACGAAATGGGGAACCAGTCGCGCACCGGCTCTCCCAGTCCGGTCTGGTTCTTCACGTCGTGGGCCAGGTGCGAGAGCGTGTAGCGCTGCGCCGCGCGGCGCTCGTCCGTGACGCCCTCGTCGCGCCCAGTGAAGGAGACCGGCTGGAAGGAGAGGAACGGAATCTTCTTCGGATTATCGAGCGCGAACTGAACGATGCGGCCCACCTGCTCGTTGTTGATGCCGTTGACGATCGTGATGACCGGAATGATATCGACGCCGTTTGCGTACAGATTCTCGATGGCCCGCAGCTTCACGTCGAACAGGTTGCCGACCTTGCGGTGCTGATTGGCGGCGTTGCCGATACCGTCGAATTGCAGATACGCATAGCGCAACCCGGCGTCGGCCGCCTGGCGGCAGAACTCGGCGCTCCGCGCGAACTCGATTCCGTTGGTGGCCGCCTGCACCGAGGTATAGCCCACCTCGCGTGCGTAGCGCACGGCATCCAGGAAGTGCGGTGAAAGTGTCGGCTCGCCGCCCGAGAACTGCACCGACATCTGGCGCTTGGGCTTGATGGTGATGGCGTTATCGAGCAGCGTGCGGATATCGTCCCAGCTCAGCTCGTGCACGAAGCCCACCTGGTTGGCGTCCATAAAACAGGGATCGCACATCATGTTGCAGCGGTTGGTGAGGTCTATGGTAAGCACCGATCCGCGCCCGTGGGTGATGGTGCTGGAACCGTGGTGGTGTAGGCCTTCATCGTTGTGCGCGCGAATATCGCGGCCCGGAAAGACTTCCTCCAGGTGCCGGAAAAAGGCCGTATCGATGGCCATCGTGTCCTCGAAATGGCCATGGATGGGGCAGTCCTTCACCATCAGGATCTTGCCATCGCGCTCGACGATCTGCGCTTTGATCTCGCCCGGCCGGTCGTGATAGAGGACCTCGATGGGCGTCTCGCCATCCAGAATTTTCTTGCGGATCTCCGGGATGCACTTGGGGCACAGCGAATCGGTTTCGCGGGGCCAGCCCAGCGGCGGCTTCACCTTCTGCCACGATTTCAGCAGCGGCTTCTCCGACCACCCGGGCGTGAAGCCGGCATTCGGGCGAATCCGGTTGAGGCGCTCGAAGATCGTCCAGGCCGCTCCGGCGGCAAACGTCAGCGCCTTTTCGGCATACTTGACGGGCTTGTGCATTGTTTGAAATCCCTCCTGGCAGGCGGGAGACGCGATTGGCTCCCCTATTTGTCCCCGCGATTGATTCAAGTATAAGGAGCGGGCGCGGCAGCCTCCAGGAATCGGCATCGGAGTGGCGAATTTGCGGGTTGTACGGGCACAGCCCCGCTCTGAAAGGACGAAGAGCACGATAGACTTCAAAAACGTACCCTCCGGCTTTTGGTTTGGCGCTATACACTGAGAACGGCTGAATGTGCGCCAGTGTACTATGGCTGGCCAGGTGTTGGATCGCCACTCATGAAGCACTTTATGCGGCCCTTGGTGCATTACGTGCTGCTTTTCGGCGGACCGGGCCTGCTGGTGCTGGGAATTCTGGATTCGTCGTTCCTGTTTGCGCCGCTCGGCAACGACATTTTAGTGGTTGTGCTCACGGCCCGCCATCGCAGCGTGGCGATGATGCTCTACTACGTCGCCATGTCCACCATCGGTTCGGTGCTCGGCTGCCTGCTGGTGGATCTGGTGCTGCGGCGCGCGGGCGAGAAGGGCCTGGAGAAGCACCTACCGCCCCGCCGCCTCGAATATGTCAAGCGCCGTGTGAACCGGAGCGCCGCGGTGGCTCTGGTGGTGGCCGCGCTGGCGCCGCCGCCGTTCCCGTTCACGCCGTTCATCATGGCCGCCGCGGCGCTGCAATATCCGCGCAAGAAAATGCTGGCCGTGGTGGGGGCCGCGCGGCTGGTGCGCTTCGGCGGGTTAGGTGTGCTCGCGCTCTTCTTCGGACGGCAGATTCTGCACTGGGCCAATAGCGGTCTGGTAGAGGGGCTGCTGATCGGGCTGATCGTTCTGTGCACGGTAGGCAGCGTCTGGTCGGTGGTCGGATGGATCCGGCGCAGCCGGGGCAGCGGCGGCGGATCGCTCAGGCGCGAGCCCGCACCCGAGCCGGCCCGCTAAAGCCGCCGCGGCGCGCGAAGTACACTGGTTCTGTGGGCATACGATCCTTCCTGCTCTCGGTGCTAGCGCCTGTTGCGATGTGGGCCCAGGCGGCCCCGGCGCCGGCGGCATCTCCTTCTCCTTGCGCGAACACACCCGCCTACAGCCCCTGCGAACTGGTCTTCGAGCTGGACCAGAACGACGCGACGGCGCACCCCGCTCCTTATGTGAGCGTAGACCTGCGGATCGAATTCCGCTCGCCGCGCCATCGCACGTATGCCATCCCCGGCTACTGGGATGGCGGCCGCCGCATGAAGGTGCGTTTCGCTCCCGTGGAAGCCGGCGACTGGGATTATCGCGTCTCGAGCAACATCGCCGCATGGGATGGCAAGACCGGAGCCTTTACCGCGGCCTCCTCGGAGGCGCCCGGCTTCATACGCGCCGCGAACATGCACCATTGGGCCTACACCCAGCGCAGTTCGAGCGGCCTGGATGTGGCGCACCTGTGGATGGGCGCTACCGAGATGCGCTTCGCCTCGCTCGATGAGGCCGCGTTCCGCGCGGTAGCCGATGCGCGCGCCGCCGAGAAATTCAACCATCTGAGGGGCCTCGTATCGGGCGACGGCCCGGATGCCGCGTTTCAGGGGCCGGATGTCCCCAACCTGGCCTACTTTCAGCGGCTCGACGGCCGCATACGCTATCTGAATGGCAAAGGCATCATCGCCGACCTCGTTCTGGCCCCCAATCCCGAAGCTCTGACCCGCGCCTTTCCCAGCGCCGATCAGCGCCGTCGTTTCGTGCGCTACCTGGTGGCACGCTATGGCGCCATGAACGTCACCTGGCAGGCCGCCGCCGAGTTCGAAGGCCAGTTCGGCGCGCGCGCCCTGCTGAAAGAGATCGGCGGCGCACTGAAACAAGCCGACCCTTATGGACACCCGCGAACCAGCGGCGCACGCTTCACCTCCGCCCCGCTGCTCGACGACGGCTGGATGGATTTCGCCGCCTACGGGACGCCCGACGATCAGATCGGCGCCATCGAGCATCAACTTTATGGCGTGCCCTTCGTCAACCAGGAATTCGCGCGCGAAGATAGTGGGGCAGGGAAGTCCAGCCCCCACGATGTCGACGCGGCCACGCTGCGGCACCGTCTGTGGAACGCCTTCATGGACGGCCAATACGTGACCTATGCCAACACCGGCTCCGGCCCGCAATACGCCACTTCACCAGGCGCCAAAGCCATGACCGTGTGGTTCGAATTCCTCTCCGACACGCGCCATTGGGAGCTGGAACCTTACTTCGACGTGGATGGCGGGCGAGCGGTGGCGCTCGAAGGCACCGAATACGTGGTCTACATCGAGAAGCCCGGGCCGCTCGAGCTGCTGGTCGAGAAGCACGGCTACGACATCTACTGGATCGATCCAGCCACCGGCGAGAGCACCAAGGTCAAGAAATTCAGCGGCGATCACTTCACCGGCGCGCCGCCCGACAATGCGCACGATTGGGTGCTGCACGTGGTTCGCGAAGGCCACATGGAAAGCATGAACCGCTCTTACAAGTTCGATTCGCGGGAGTATCCGCTGGAACTGCAGCAGGTCGAGATCAACCCGCCCAAGGTACCGTTTGAGATCCAGCAGCCCGCGGCCGACCTGGCGCTTTCCAAGCCAGCCTCCTACGCCGCCAGGATCACCCGCCCCACGCGCGCCACACGCTCCATGAGCTGGCTGTGGACCGGCGAAGTTCCCGCCGAGGCCCAGGGCTACCGCGTTCTGGCCAACGGTGCGCAGGGCACCTTCGAGCCGCCCGCGGACCTGGCGAGCAACTATCCGGCCGTCCTGCTTGTGCGGCTCTACGGCATGAACGCCAACGGCAAAGTGTACACCGTAGACAAGGCTTTCCAACTCGCCAAGTGATCCCACTTATTCTGGCGGTCGACACTACGCATGAATACGGCAGCCTGACGCTGGCGCGCGGCGCTGCGATTCTGGAAGACGTCGCCATTCACGCGCCCGGCGGCTTTGCGCACGTGATATACGGCCATCTGGAGGCTCTTCTGAGCCGCCAGGAAGTGCGCCTGGACGCCGTGGACTGCTTTGCTGCGGCCTCCGGCCCCGGATCGTTCACCGGCGTTCGCGTGGGGCTGGCGTGCATCAAGGGCCTGGCCGAAGCGGCCGGGAAACCGGCGCTGGCGATTTCCAACCTTCAGGCCATTGCCACGTTCGGCACCCGCGGCCTGCGTGCCGCCGTGCTGGATGCGCGCCGCGGCGAAATTTACGCCGCGCTCTACGACGACCGGGGCAGGCTTCACGGAAGCGAGGCGGTGAGCCGCATCGAACCCTGGCTCGATACTCTGCCTCCGGACGAGCTGGAGTTCGTCTCGCCCGACGCGGCGATGCTGGCGCCGGCCTTTGCCGGAACGCGCTTCGAAGGCGCTCCGATTGTGGAGGCGCCGCGCGCGCTGGGGCAGGCGGTAGCGCGCATTGCGACGGCCCGGTTCCTGCGCGGCGAGGCCGCGGATCCCGCGGCCCTCGATGCCAACTACGTGCGCCGCTCGGACGCCGAGCTGTTCTGGAAAGAGTAAGCGATCAAGCAACCGCTCCCTCACGGTCGCGGCTCGGAAGGGAACCGAGCCGCGACCGTGAGGGAGCGGTTTTCAACAGAACCGAACCTCGCCGCCCTCTACGCCGGCTGGGAGTTCTTGACGATGCGCTCCTGCATATCCTTCAACTCGGCGCGGTTTTCCATCCCGATGGTGAAGGCGTCCACCGCGCCCTGGGTCAGGGTGAAACGCAGCGCTTCGTCCACGCGGTCGCGCATCTGTCCTTCGGCCAGAATCTTCATCCCGATGATGCCCTTGCCGGCCGCCCGCAGCCGCGCCAGCGATTTCAGCATGTCCGGGGTGGAGACATCCATGCGCGTGCTGATGGGATTGATGCGTGCCAGGCAGACTTCCAGCCAGGGACTCTTGATGGCCGCTTCCATGGCGCCCTGCGAATGGCAACTGATCCCCATCGTGCGCACGATCTTCTTCTCCTTGGCCTCGGAGAGCACATCCATGGGACCCTTATCCAGCTCGTCCCACTTGGCGCTCATGCGCGAATGCAGCAGCACGATGTCGATGTAGTCGGTCCCCATCTCCTGGCGGAAACGGTCGAGATCGGCTTTCATGGCGTCGGCCGTGCGCGCCGCCGTCTTGGTCTGGATGGTGACCTTCTCGCGCGGAATCTTCTTCAGCGCCACTTTGATGGCGTCGTGGCTGCCGTAGCCGTCGGCGGAGTCCCAGAAGAAGAGGCCGTGGTCGAAGCCGTCCCACCAGAGGTCCGCGACGCCGTCGGCGCCCAGTTTGCGCATCTGGTTGGAACTACGGCCGCCACCGAAGGTGCCCGTGCCCATGGCCAGGCGTGAAACCTTCACCTTGGCGGGACCCAATTCGATGACGTCGCTGGCACGGAGCGGAGTGGCCGGCCACGCCGCCACGGGCAAGGCCGCCGCGGCTCCCAAAGCAAGGCTCTGCTGCAAGAACTCACGTCGGTTCGTATGTTGCATCTCTAACCTCCAGGATTGTGTACAAAAATACCACAGTTCGGCCGCGATTGCACGGCCGGGTCGCCCTCTTACTGCCTGGCGGCCGCCATCCCTGCGTCCACGGGAGCCTTCACGGCGGCGGCGCTGACGCTGTGCACGGCCGCACGGGCTTTTGCAAGATTCTCGCGGATGGCCGTCCGCGCGGTTTCCGAGCCGCCCGCCTTCTGCGCAGCGACCTCCAGGCCGGATAGCGATTGGGCCATCTCAGCAGCCGTGCGGACCTCGGCGGAGCCGGCTGCGTGGCACTTCGCGCAAACCGCCTTGGTACCGGTAAGCAAGGCCGCGCCGGCGGTCTGGGTGGCGTGGCCGGCGTGGCAGGTGGTGCAGCCAGGCATCTCTGCGCTGGTGAACAGCTCGAAATGCGGACTGGCCTTGAACGCCTCGGCCGCCGCCGCGTGGCACTTGGCGCACATCTCCACCACATGCGCGGGGCTGGCCGGCGAGAGCGGGTCGCTCACCGCGCGGATGGTGTGAATCCCATGGCAATCCACGCATTCGGGCGCGTGCGGACTGCCCGCCGCCAGGCGCGCGGAATGCACGCTGGTCCGGTAGAGGGCGACCGCATCGACGCGCTCCTTGGGATTGTACTTGTGCATGAAGGCCGCGTCGCTGTGGCAGCGTCCGCAGTACTCGGGTATGTCGGGCCGCTTGACGCGAACCTTGAAGCCGCGGCTGGCATTCATCGAGAGGTTCTGGTCTTCTTCCTTGGAATCGCCGCCATGGCAGTCGGCGCAACTGAGCTGGTTGTGGTAGTGAACGTCGTCCTTGAAGACTTCGCTCATGCCTTCCATGACGCTATGACACTCAAAGCAGGTGTCTTTCTCGGCGGCGCCGGCGGCGCCGGAGAGCACGAGGATCAGCGATAGGGGGAGAATGCGCATTTCAATTCGGTTGCAGAGTGCAAAGTCCGTTATAGCTCGCCGGCGGTCTGGAGTCAAAAGGAAACGCTTTTAGAGGAAGCCTTTAGGGCAAGCTAAAGCCTGCCCCACCGTGGCTTTCTACCACTCCACGGGCTGGCCGGGCGTCAACTCCCAGACTCCCACGCCCCGCCCGCCGGTCAGCTCGCGAAGCTGTTCCGGGCGCCCGGTGAGCACCGGGAAGGTGCCGAAGTGCATGGGGATCACCTTCTTGACCTTGAGGAACTGGACCGCCAGGGCAGCCTCGCGCGGTCCCATGGTGAAGAGGCCGCCGATGGGCAGAATCGCCAGATCCGGGTGGTGGAGCTGCTCGATAAGCTGCATATCCAGAAAAACATCGGTGTCGCCGGCAAAATAGAGCGACCGGCCGTCTGGGAATCGCAGCACATAGCCCGCGGCTTCGCCTCCGTAGACGATCTGGCCTTCGTCGAGGATGCCGCAGGAATGCACGGCGTGGGTCATGGTCAGCGCCACATCGCCGAGCTGCTGCGTCCCACCCTTGTTCATGGGGCGGGTGTTTTGGACGCCTTTCGATTCGAGCCACTGGCCGGTCTCGAAGATGGCCGCCACTTCCGGCACAAAGCGCTTGGCCAGGGGCACCGCATCGTGGATGTGGTCGAAGTGTCCGTGCGTGATGCAGAGGGTATCCGCACGCTCGATCTCATATCCCTTGGGGAAAGCCGGGTTGCCGTCGGTCCAGGGATCCATCAGGACGACTTGCCCGGAAGGCAGCCGGAATTCGAACGTGCCATGCCCTAACCAGGTAATCCGCATAGTATCTCCATCTTAGCGGGATGAGGCTGACCCGGCGGGTAAGTTTTTGAACGCGGAAATCTCTAGGGCAGGGACTTGCGAATGGCGTCCGCCAGCTCGGCCGCGCGCTCGCGCGCCGTGTGCATGTAGATCTCGTTCTTCGAGATCCGGTCCAATAGCGGCAGAAACTGCTCCGGCGCCACCACGCGCTTGTTCTCGATTGAAAACTGGAGCAGCAAGACCGACTTCACGATCCCCAGGTGATCGTACTTCGCCGAGCGCTCCAGATCGATGCGCCGCGCGGCCGATTCCACCATGCGCTCGAACCAGTCCAGCAGCAGGCGCGCGGAGGGATCTTCCGAGTAGTTGAACTTCGTCTCGCTGGTCGTGCCGCCGTTTTCGTAGCGGAACGTCTTGGTCCCCATGAACGCCACTTTGGCGGCCGATTCCAGGGGGTGCTTGAAGTAGTCCAGCTTTTCGGCCAGCCCGAATACCTCGTGCGTGTCGCCTTCCGTCAGGCGGTATTTGAGAGGCTGGTCGTCATCCGTGGCTTCCCGGTACTCCACGTTTCCATCTTTGTCCACGGTGATCTGCGAATAAGGCGGAACGCTACCGGGGAACGATTTGGATAAGAACAGCCGCGGTTCGTCGCCCGCCCAAACCACGCTGGCCAGCAGCAATCCCAGCAGCCACTTCATACTTCTACTGCCAGTTTACGCCGGGTCGCCTCATGCGTGGCGTGGCAAATGGCCACCGCCAGGGCGTCGCACGCGTCTTCCGGGGGCGTCGGGCCGGCCAGCCGCAGCAGCGAGCACACCATCAGTTGCACCTGCTCCTTGCTGGCCCGGCCATATCCCACCACGCTCATCTTGATCTCCAAAGGCGAGTACTCCGCCACGTCCATTCCGGCTTCCGCGGCGGCCACCAGCGCCACCCCCCTGGCCTGCGCCAGCTTCAGCGCCGATTTCACGTTGGCCGCCGAGAAAACTTCCTCCACGGCGGTGAGCTCCGGCGCGTGCTCCGCAATCAGCTTCCTCAGCCCTACCGCGATCTCCAGCAGCCGCCATTCGAAAGGCCGCCGGATATCGGTTGCAATCACCCCGGCCGCGATCATGCGGTGCTCGGCGCCATCGCTCTCGATGATCCCGTAGCCGGTGCGCACGGAGCCGCAATCGATGCCCAGGACGCGCACCTTACTGCGCCAGCGCCTCCAACTCCTTCTCGTCGATATCGAAGTTCGAGAAGACCACCTGCACGTCTTCGTGCTCTTCCAGCGCCTCGCTCAGCCGCAGCATGGTACTGGCGTTCTTGCCCTCGAGGCGCACCAGGTTCTTGGGCACCATCGCGATGCTGGCATCGGTCGGTTGGAGATGAGCCGATTCCAGGGCCTTGAGCATCAAGTAGTGGACCTCCGGCGCGGAGAGCACTTCCCAGCGCTCGCCGTCATTGCGCAGGTCGTCTCCGCCCGCTTCCAGCAGGATGTTCATCAAATCGTCTTCCGAGATCTTGTCGGCCGGGATGAAGATCTGGCTCTTGCGCTCGAACATCCATGCCACCGCGCCCTGCTCGGCCATGTTGCCGCCGTTCTTCGAAAACGCATGGCGCAGCTCGCTGACCGTGCGATTACGGTTGTCGGTGGCCACGCTGACCAGAACGGCCGCGCCCCCCGGACCGTAGCCCTCGAACATGACTTCTTCGATCTGCCCGCCCTCCAGTTCACCGGTTCCGCGCATGACGGCTTTCTTGATGTTATCGGCGGGCATGCTGACGGCCTTGGCCGCCAAAATGGCGGTGCGCAGCCGCGGATTGGCGTCGGGATCGCCGCCGCTGCGGGCGGCGATCGAAATCTCTTTAATGATGCGCGTGAACGTCTTCCCGCGCTTCGCGTCCAGGGCTGCCTTTTTGTGCTTGATGGTAGCCCATTTGGAATGGCCTGACATGTGAAACCTCGCAGGTAGGCCCGGCCTTCCTTGGCCGGGAGTGACAATGTTATGAATTCAACGTATTGAGGATAGCAGAATCAGGAATTTGGGTAAAGCCGCGCACCCCAATTGAACTTCACGGCCGGTTTGACGGGCCGCTCGACAACCGCCGAATTGACTCCGACCCAACAATCATCATAAACTCGATTGAGTTTATAGAGTATCGGAGGGGGGGACCTGATGAAGTTGGGGATGACGGCGGCTTGGGGCTTGATCGGCGTGGCCCTGGTATGGAGTCAAGTAGTGGGGTCGTCCCTATCTGGGACAGTCAAGGACGAGAGCGGCGGCGGCCTGCCAGGCGCGGCCGTGGCCGTCAAGAACATCGAGACCGGCGCCGAGAGGGTACTCATCGCGGACGAGAATGGCCGCTATTCGGCCCCTTCCATCCCGGTCGGCCGGTATCAGGTGGCCGCTTCCAAATCGGGATTTACCTCGCAGCTCAAGACGGGAATCGATCTCGTGGTGGGCCAGGCCGCGGTCGTCGATCTGACGCTCGCCGTGGGTGACCTGAAGCAGGTGGTCATGGTGCAGGAGACCGCGACGGCGGTCAGTCTCTCGACCCAGCCCTCCTCCGGCCTGGTTTCCGAACGACAGGTCAAAGATCTGCCGCTCAACGGCCGGAGCTACGACCAACTGCTGGCGTTGAATCCCGGCATTGTCAATTACACCGCGGAGAGGTCGGGCGGAGTGGGAACCTCGAATTCCTCGGTGGGCAACATGTTCGCGATATCCGGGCGGCGGCCGCAGGAGAATCTCTTCCTGTTGAACGGCATCGAGTTCACCGGCGCTTCGGTCATCAATAACACGCCCGGCGGCACCAGCGGGCAGCTTCTGGGCGTGGATGCCGTGCGCGAGTTCAACGTCGTCACCGACACCTACGGCGCCGAATACGGCAAGCGTTCGGGAGGGCAGGTCAGCATTGTCACGGCATCGGGCAGCAACGCGCTGCACGGCACGATTTACGAGTTTCTGCGCAACAGCGCTCTCGATGCCCGCAACTTTTTCGACCAGGGGAGCATTCCGAAATTCGAGCGCAACAGCTTCGGCGGTACGCTCG
Source organism: uncultured Solibacteraceae bacterium (assembly GCA_964427655.1). GTDB lineage: Bacteria > Acidobacteriota > Terriglobia > Bryobacterales > Bryobacteraceae > CAVQNQ01. Next base: position 33,739 of record CAYRWE010000019.1, read on the forward strand.
GCGGTCCCCTCAAGAAGGACAAGCTGTTTCTCTTCGGAAACTACGAGGGCTTCCGCCAGCGCCTGGGCCTCAGCGACGTTACCCTGGTGCCGGATAACGGCGCGCGCGCGGGAATCGTGGGCACGGCCAATGTGGGGGTCGCCCCGGCGGTTCAGCCGCTGCTGGCGCTGTGGCCGATCGAGAACGGCCCCGATCTGGGAGGCGGCATCGGCGAGGCCTTCAGCCACCCCTTGCAGACCATACGGGAAGATTTCGGGACCACGCGGCTGGACTACAATCTCTCGCGGAAGGATTCGCTGTACGCGGTCTACACCATCGACGATAGCTTCGCCAACACGCCCTCCGCCAACCCTCTGAGCTCCGTGCTCGAGGGATTGCGCGAGCAGGTGATCAGCCTGGAGGAGCAGCACGTCTTCTCTCCCAGTGTGCTCAACACCGCACGCGCCGGTTTTTCGCGCGCCAGCTATTTCTTTACCGGCGAAACTCCCGTGGATTTGACCGGGTGGGTTTCCGGCGCTCCCATCGGCGCCCTGGTGATTGGCGGCGGCACGGCTTTGAACGCCCAATCTTCCATTACCGCGGCCGGCACGAATGCCGGCAGCAACCTGCGGGCGGTGCGGAATCTCTTCACCTACGACGATCACGTCGGCATCTTCCACGGCATCCACCAGATCGAAGCAGGAGTGTGGGTCGAGCGGATGCAGGCCAACGACCTGCTGGCGCAGGATCAGTACGGGCAGGCCTCTTTCGGTAGCCTGACTTCATTCTTGCAGGGCACCATCTCGACCTTCACCGTGGTTCCTTCGCCCACCCCGCTGGGCTGGCGCTCGCTCGAGCTCGCCGGTTTCGTTCAGGACGCCATCCGGCTGCGCTCCAACCTGAACCTCCGTTTGGGCTTCCGCTTCGAATCCACGAATGGCTGGAATGAAGTGGCCGGCCGCGCCGCCAACTACGCTTTCGAGAACGGTGTGATCCAGACGAACCCCGCCGTCGGCGACTCGGCCTTTACCGTCAATCGCGCCAAATTTATGCCCGAGCCTCGCGTGGGGATCGCCTGGGACCCGTTCGGCAAGGGCACCACCGTGATTCACGGCGGCTTCGGCATCTATCGCTCCCTGCTCGATAACCTCGACTACCGGCTCGATCAGACCGCGCCTTTCAACGCCACCGAATCGCTCAAGAACGTGCCGGTAGCCGGCCTTCAGATCGTGCCCGGCTCGGCGCTCCCGGCCGGCACCAAGATCTCGCCCAGCGGCTCCCAACCCGATCTGTACACGCCCGCCGTGGCCACCTGGACTTTCAAAATCGAGCAGCAGATCGCCCCCAGCACGTCTCTGGGCCTGGGTTACGTGGGTTCGCACGGCTATCACGAGCTGCTCTCGCTGGACGCCAACGAGCCCTTCCCCACCGTCTGCCCGGCCGCGCCCTGCACCGCGGCTCTTGCCTCCGGCACAGTCTACTATCCCACTGGAGCGCCGCTGGCGAATCCGAATCTGGCCAACACCACCACCTGGTTCTCCGAAGGCCTCAGCTCGTACAACGCGCTCCAGGTGGACGTCAATCGGCGCTTCAGCCGGGGATTCCAGATACGGGGAGTCTACACCTGGTCGAAGAGCCTCGACGACGGCACCGCTCTGAACAGCAGCGTGGGGTCGAACGCACCCGGGTTCGTAATGTACCCGCTAGACCCCAAGCTGGACTGGGGACCCTCCACCTCCGACGCCCGGCACATCGCGGTCGTCAACTCCAGCTATGAGTTGCCCTTCGGTGAGGGAAAGAAGCTGCTCGCGAGTGGCCGCGGCCTGTCGCGGAAGCTGGCGGGCGGGTGGACTCTGAGCGGCGTCGAGACGATCCAATCGGGCCTCCCGTTCACGCCGCAGTTGGGCTTCAACCCCACCAATAACGGCGACAGCCGCAACCCTATCCGTCCCTCCTGGAATCCGGCCTTCAGCGGACCGGTGGTCTTGGGCGGCCCCAATCAGTATTTCAACCCGAACGCCTTCACGCTGCCGCCCACCGGGACCTACGGCAGCGTGGGCCGGGACGTCCTCTATGGTCCGGGATTGGCAACGACGGATCTTTCGGTCGCCAAGAACACGGCGCTATCCGAAAAGACCAGGCTGCAATTTCGCGCGGAGTTTTTCAACATTTTCAACCGCGCCAATTTCGGTTCGCCCAACGCCGTGGTGTTCGCTTCCGCCTCGGCGGCTCCGTCATCGACGGCCGGTGTGATCACTTCTACCGCTACGACCTCGCGCCAAATTCAGTTCGGCCTGAAGCTCCTGTGGTGAGCGAAGCTGCGCGATACTGTCAGAGTGAACTTTGAGGTGGTGGCCGGCAATCTGCGCGAGTCTTTTCGCGCCATCGCGGCCAGCCGGGGAGCCGGCGAAATTCGCGAACTGCGGGGAGTTTCCATAGCCGCCGCCGGGGTCGTCTTCCAGATGTTCAACAGCGCCTTCCTGTCGGCGCCGGTGGCCACCGAGGCCGAACTCGCGCAGCGTATCTTCCTTCCTGCGTTGCACTTCGATACCCGGGGCCTGGAGTGGTCCTACTGGGTCTGTGAGGATTGGATGGCTCCCGCCGCGCGCAAACGCTCCCGCCGGCTCTTCGAGAGGCACGGGCTGCGCCATTCGGTGGACCTTCCCGGCATGGTGGCCGAGCGCATCGCCCCGCCCGTGAAACCACTGCCCGACCTGGAAGTCTGCCGCGTGCGCAACGGCGCCACGCGGGAAGCCTTCTGCGCCATCGGGTCGCACTGCTTCCACGTGCCGCCCGCCTGGTTTAGCGAGGTCTTCGACAGCCCTACGGTCTGGGAGCATTTTGCCGGCTATGTAGGCTATGTCGATGGCGAGCCGGTCTCGACCACCGCTATCGTGCTGGGAGCCGGCGCACTGGGAGTTTACAACGTCGCCACCATGCCGGAGCACCAACGCCGCGGCTACGGGGAGGCCGTCATGCGGTACGCCCTGGCGGACGCCCGCGCGCGGCACGGCATCGAGCGGACGATTCTGCAATCCACGCCCGCCGGTTTTCCCCTCTACCTGCGCATGGGCTACCAGACGGTTACCACGATATCGGTCTATTCGGTGTAGTCGGTCGCCAGCGCTCCCGAGGCGATCAGCGTTTCGAGCGCCGCGATATCGCGGGAGTAAGCCCGGTCGCCCGTGAGCGGCGCCGAGACCTCGCGGATGCGCGCGCGCGCGTCTTCGAGAGGCGGACTGCTGCGCAGGGGCGCCAGTAGGTCCAAGGCGCGCGCCGCCGTTAGAGCTTCGATGGCCAGCACCGCGCGCACGTTGCGCACCACCCGTTGCAGTTTCACCGCCGAGGTCATCCCCATGCTGACGAAATCTTCCTTGTTGCCGCTGGTGGTGATCGAACCGGTGGAAGCCGGATACGCCAGAACGCGGTTTTCGGCCACCAGGCTGGCGGCCGTGACCTGCGCCATCATCAGCCCGGATTCCAGGCCCGCGTGCCCGGCCAGAAAGGGCGGCAGGTTTTCATTCAGCGCCGGGTTGACCAGGCGGTCGATGCGCCGTTCCGAAATGCCGCCCAGCGCTCCGAGAGCCACCGCCAGGAAATCGAGCTGGAAGGCCAGCGGCTCGCCGTGGAAATTCCCGCCCGAGAAGATCTCTTCGCCCAGCACCAGCGGATTGTCGGTGGCCGAGTTCAGCTCGATGGAGAAGACCCTGCGCGCCTCCGCCAGCGCATCCCGCACGGCCCCATGGACCTGCGGCACACAGCGCAGTGAATAGGCGTCCTGCACCCTCCGGCAGGCGGCATGCGACTCGCGGATCTCGCTGCCCTCCATGAGCCGCCGCAGCCGAGCCGCGCTGGTAACCTGTCCCGGATGCGGGCGGGCGGCGTGGATGCGCTCCTCGAATGCCCGCGGCGTGCCGCGCTGCGCGTCCACCGTCATGGCGCAGAGCATGTCCGCGGTATCCGCCAGCACCCCGGCCGCCTCCACCTCCAGGCACCCGATGGCCAGCATGGCCTGCGTCCCGTTAATCAGGCTGATGCCTTCCTTGGGGTGCAGCTCGATGGCTTCGATTCCGGCGCGCCGCAGCGCCTCGCAGCCATCCATCACGGCGCCTTCGAACTCCGCTTCGCCTTCGCCGATCAGCACCAGCGCCATGTGCGCCAGCGGAGCCAGATCTCCGGAAGCGCCCACGCTGCCCTGCGAAGGCACCACCGGCGTGACCCCGCCGTTCAGCAGCTCGCACAGCTTCTGGGCTACCACCGGCCGTATTCCCGAAAGCCCCTTGGCCAGCACGTTGGCGCGGATCAGCATCATGGCGCGCACCACTTCGCGCGACAGGGGATCTCCCACGCCCGCCGCATGCGAGCGGATCACATTGCGCTGCAGCCGGTCGAGATCCTCACGGGGAATGCGCACATCCGCCAGCAGCCCCACTCCCGTATTGACGGCATAGATCGGTTCCTCCCCCGCCGCCAGGCGCTCGATCAGCGCGCGCGAGACATCCATCTTCTCCACCGTGCCGTCGGCCAGTTCCACACGCGCGCCCCAAGCGGCCACGCGCCGCACCTCGCCGATGCTCAGGCTTTCGCCATCCAGTTGAACCGTTATCATAAGATCGCGTTGAGAGGGCAAGCTAAAGCAGGCCCCACCTGGGAGCATGCTCAGCCGGTGGGGCATGCTTTAGCTTGCCCGGATTAGCGGCCGCACGCCGTCAGAGCTTTCGCCGCGCCTGCCGGGCCGCCACCAGCTCCTCGATATTCACCAGCTCCGTGGGGTAATCGCCCGTATAGCAGGCGTAGCAGTATTCCTGGTTTTCATCGGCCACCGCCTGGCGCAGTCCCGCCACCGAGAGATACCCCACCGAATCGGCCTCCAGGAAGCGCCGGATCTCATCCACCGAGTGGTTTGACGCGATCAGCTCGCTACGCGTGGGCGTATCCACGCCGTAGAAACACGGCGACACCGTGGGCGGGCAGGAAATGCGCACGTGCACTTCCCGCGCGCCGGCCTGCCGCACCATGCGCACGATTTTGCGGCTGGTGGTGCCGCGCACGATGGAATCGTCCACCAGCACCACGCGCTGCCCTTCGAGCAGGTAGCGCACCGGGTTGAGCTTCAGCTTGACTCCGAAATCGCGAATGGCCTGCGACGGTTCGATGAACGTCCGCCCCACGTAATGGTTGCGGATCAATGCGTGGCGGAACGGCAGTCCCGATTCGCTGGCGTAGCCGATGGCCGCCGCCACTCCGGAATCCGGCACCGGCACGACCAGGTCCGCGTCCGCCGGACACTCGCGCGCCAGCAGGCGGCCCAGCTCCTCGCGCGATTGCTCCACCGGGCGCCCGAAGACGATCGAATCCGGCCGCGAGAAGTAGACGTGCTCGAAGACGCACTGCGCGCGCGGCCGCTCCGGCGCCCAGCGCTCGCGCGTGACGCCCTCCGGACCCACCACCACCATCTCGCCCGGCTCGACCTCGTTCAAATACACCGCGCCGATCAGGTCGAAGGCGCACGTCTCCGAAGCGAAAGCGTAGAATTTGCGCCCGCCCGAAATTTCCATCTCGCCCATCACCAGCGGGCGGAAGCCGTGCGGGTCGCGCGCCACGATGATGCGGTCCTCGGCCAGAAACACCAGCGAGAAGGCTCCTTCGATTTGCAGCAGCGCTTCGCGCAACGCCCCGCTGAGGGTGCGCTCCTTCGATTGCGCCACCAGGTGCAGCACGATCTCTGTGTCGCTCGAAGCTTGGAATA
>CAYRWE010000020.1:0-37691 GCA_964427655.1 uncultured Solibacteraceae bacterium
CGGCCCCTGGAAACTGGTCGAGTATTTGAAGGATTTCGGCGAGCAGGCTTACTTCCTCAACATCCCTTCGAAGTTTCTCAGCCCGGACGGCCGCAGCGGCTGGCTGCTCTACGCCGCTAACTTCAGCAACTGTTGCAAGAACTGGCCCAGCCATCGCCCCAACCCGGCCGGAAGCCGCTACGGAATGTGCTGGCAGGAAGTCCGGTTTCTGTAGCGGCGGGAAGCCCCGGCGCGCGCCGCGGGCTTGGGCCAGAAGAGTTCCGATCCGTACGCCCGCAGTCGCTACGAGCGATAAATCGCACGAAGCTAGTTCAATCGCACAGTGTTATGCGGGCCACCGCTTATATAATCGGTCTACCTCTGGAGGGGCAACCACGTGCGCATGATGCTCAAAGTATCGATCCCGGTCGAGGCGGGGAATCTCGCCGCTCGCAATGGCCAACTGGGGTCCACAATCCAACGGATATTGGCCGATCTGAAGCCCGAAGCCGCTTATTTTTCCGAGGACGGCGGCCAGCGCACCGGCTTCATCTTCTTCGATATGAAGGACTCCTCGCAGATACCCGCCATCGCGGAACCGTGGTTTCTGGCATTCAATGCGAGCCTGACTTTTCGTCCGGCCATGAATGCGCAGGATCTAGCCGACGGCGCTCCGGGTATCCGCCGCGCCGTGGAAGGCTATAGTAAAGCTGCGCTCGCCTGAGATGTCTAAGGCTCGCGCGTCCAGGTCTGCGAACGGCCCAATAGCGAAAAGCCTATAAATCCGCGCACGGAGAGTTGGCGGCCGCCATCCTGCAGGCGCATTTTGCAGCGATAGATGGACCCGTTGTCGGGATCCAGTATGTCGCCGCCGCTATACTCTTCGCCATGTTGCGCCAGTCCGCGCAGAACCACCATGCCGACGATCGGCTGATTCTTGCGCTCGTCCTTGCACAAGTCGCAGACCTTTCTTCCGTTGGGATCCAGCGTGGCTTCGATCCGGCCAAATAGCCGGCCATTCTCCAGATAGATCCGGATAATGGCTTTCGGCTTTCCGGTCTTGTCGTCGATGGTCTTCCAACGCCCCACCGGTGTGATCGTTTCGGTCTCGGAAGCCCACAAGGCCACCGGGACCAGGAACAAGACGGCGCCCGCGGTCCACATCCACATCCGCATCAGTCCTGTCATTTCTTTCGGCTCCGACCAGATGCAGTATGCTCCCTTTTGCGGCAGTCGGCAAGGGCGCGGCGCCTGGTCTGTCGCGGGGCGGAATGGCGAGATTTCCGCGTTATGTACGGGCCGGGTGTAGTTCGAAGGGCAGTCTGAAGGGTCTTTGAAAATGGATGCGCTCTTATACTCTTCTCCTGATGCTCATGGCCGGGCCTCTGCTCGGCCAGTCGCTTTCCTTTGGCGTGAAGGGCGGTGTGCCGCTCACGGATGCCTTCGCCACGGCCGGCGGCGGCACCACTACGTATACTTCCGTGACACATCGCTACACGGTCGGTCCGGAAGCGGAAATCGGCCTGCCGCTCGCCGGCCTGCGCGTCGAAGCGGATGCCCTCTACCAGCGGATCGGCTGGGATAGCGTTCGCCCCGCCACGCCTCTGGAGGAACCCTTTCAGTCCACCGTTCGCTTGGGAGCGTGGGACTTCGATGCGCTGCTCAAGAAGCGCTTCGGGCGGGCCGGCGTTCATCCCTATGTGGGCGCCGGCGCCGCGTTTCGCCGCTTTTTCACGACCCGCGAGAACTATGTCTTTCCCGGCCCGCCGGCCGACTACCTTTCCAAGCAGATGGTCGACGAGATGAGCCGCAAGAACATTGCCGGCCTGGTCTTCTCGGCGGGGATCGAATTCGGCGGCGCCGTGCACGTCGCGCCCGAGTTCCGCTATACGCGCTGGCTGATGAACAACATCATCTCCCGGGACCCCAGCCTTGCCACCGAGGCCAACCAGGCGGAATTCCTGCTCTCGATTGGCTTCGGGCGGCGCTGAGCGGGGCGCCGATCGGGGCCTCCTGCGCGAGCCGCCGGGTGCATTCGGCTACAATGCTCCCATGCTGACCAAACGAGAGCGCTGGATTCTGATCCTGCTCGTCATATCCGCATTCATCAATTATGTCGATCGCGCTACGCTTTCGGTCGGCGCCGCGTCGATCCAAGCTGAACTGAGGATCTCGGACTACCAGCTCGGCCTGCTGCTTTCGGCCTTTTTCTGGACCTATGCCGCCCTGCAGATTCTCGCTATCGCCGGGTTGCTGGTAGACCGCTTCCATGTGGGCTGGATCTACGCGGCCGGCTACTTCCTCTGGTCCGCCGCCACGGCCGGCACGGGCCTGAGCCGCACGTTCGCCGCGCTTTTCGCCATGCGGCTGCTGCTGGGCGCGGGAGAATCGGTGGCCTACCCGGCGTATGCGCGCATTTTCGCCAGCTTTCCCGAGGAGCGCCGCGGCTTCGCTAATGCCGCCATCGATGCGGGTACGCGCTGCGGTCCGGCGGTCGGCACGCTGATCGGCGGCCTGTTGATGGCCCATTACGGCTGGCGTGCGTTCTTCCTGGCGCTGGGCCTGGGAAGCATGATCTGGCTGGTGGTGTGGGTGTTCTCGATGCCCCGCAATTGGCGCATTTCCGCCAAAGAGGAGGCCGGCGAATTGCCGGGTGTAAGCGCAATTCTGCGGCAGCGCTCCGCCTGGTTCACTTTCTTCGGCCTGTTCTGCGGCAATTACTTCTGGTATTTCCTGGTCACCTGGCTGCCGCCGTACCTGCAGAAGGAGCGTCACTTCCCCGCTTCGAAGATGGCGGTGTGGGGCGCCGCCGCGTTCCTCACCGCGTCCATTTCCAGTCTGGTCTCGGGCTGGGTGTCCGATCTGTGGATCTCCCACGGCGGCACTCCCACGCGTGTGCGCAAGACCTTCACGGGCGCGGGTCTCACGCTGGCCACCATCATCATCCCCGTCTCGGCTATCCATGACGATACCCTGGCCATGGTTTTTCTCTTGACCTCCTGCGTCTTCATCGGGATGTGGAGTTCCAATAACTGGGCGGTTTCCCAGACGCTCGCCGGCCCGCACGCGGCAGGGAAGTGGTGCGCCATTCAGAACGGAGTCGGCAATCTCTCGGGCGTCACCGCTCCCTGGTTCACCGGGTGGGTGGTGGGACAGACGGGCCACTTCTTCATCGCATTTCTGGTGGCATCCGTGATCGCGCTGGCGGGCGCGGGCATGTATGTCTTGGGCGTCGGTCCGGTTAAACCGGTGGTCTTCGCCCCGCGCCATCAAAAGGCGTGACGCGCTCACCCCGGTAGCGCCGGCCGCACTCCTCGCTGGCAGCCCCCGCGGGAGCGCGTGCTCCCCCAGTAACCGCTGTACATCAGGTGCCGGACTTCCCAGGTCTAGACGGCGCCGGCGGCAAGTAACACTTACTTTGGGCGTGGCCGGAGCCATTCCTGGCGCCGGCCGCTCGGGTACGAGATAAAACCCAGGCTTCCGCTCCTGGTATCTTGGTATCCATGGCAGCTACGGAATCCACTATGTTGGGGCTCGGTACGTCCGCGCCCGCTTTCGACCTGCCGGATACGGTCTCCGGCCGGAGCGTAAGTCTCAATTCATTCGCCGGCAAAAAGGGTCTGCTGGTGATGTTCCTGTGCGCCCATTGCCCCTACGTCAAACACATTCATTCCGGCCTGGCCGCATTGGCCAAGGATTACGCCGCGTCGGATCTGGGGATGGTGGCCATCTCCTCGAACGACGCCGGCTCGTACCCGGACGACGGCCCCGATGGCATGCGCCAGATGGCTCTCAAGCTGGGCTTCCAGTTTCCTTTCTGTTACGACGAGACCCAGGAAGCGGCCAAGGCCTATCAGGCCGCCTGCACGCCCGATTTCTTCCTGTTCGATGCGGACCGCCACCTGGTCTACCGCGGCCAGTTCGACGACAGCCGGCCCTCGAACTCCCTTCCGGTCTCTGGAGCCGACCTGCGCGCCGCCATCGACGCGGTACTTGCCGGGCGCCCCGTCGCCGCGCACCAGAGACCCAGCATCGGCTGCAATATCAAGTGGAAGGCGGGCAACGCGCCGCAGTATTTCAGCTAGAGTCGGCCAGCCGCCTCACTCCGCGTGCTGCGCCTGGAACCGGCCGATACTCTATACTGGAAATCTCCGATGATCAGACCTTATTTAGCTCTATTGCTGATTCCGGTGGGGCTGGCCACCGCTCAGCAGCTCAAACCCATCGCCCTGCCCGCTCCACGCACCACGGGCGGCAAGCCGCTGATGGAGGCTCTCAAGGAGCGCAAGAGCACTCGTGAATTCAGTACCGAAAAGCTCTCTCCCCAAACGCTCTCGAATCTGCTGTGGGCGGCCTGGGGAATCAACCGCGAGGGTGGCTATCGCACGGCTCCTTCGGCCAACAACCACCAGGAGATCGATGTCTATGCCGTGATGGCGGATGGCGCCTATCTCTACGACGCCAAGGCCAACACTCTCAAGCCGGTAGTGAGCGGCGACCTGCGCAAGCTCACCGGGGAGCAGCCCTTCGTGGAGGAAGCTCCACTGAACCTTGTCTATATAGCGGATTTCGCCAGGTACCCGGGCGACAATGAGAATAAGGTTGCGATCTCGAACGCCGACGCCGCCTTCGTCGCCCAGAACGTCTACCTGTTCTGCGCCTCCGAGGGGCTGGCCGTGGTGGTGCGCGCCTCGATACCGAAACCGGAGCTGGGCAAGGCTCTGAAGCTGCGGCCCAATCAGCTCATCACGCTGGCCCAGACGGTGGGCAACTTCAAGAAGCCGTAACGGTGGGGCATGCTTTAGCTTGCCCGGCGCCGTGGTGCTCGCGGCCGTCATGACTGGGCTTTCCTATAAACAGCACGCTATCGAAGAGCAGTGGGACGCCATCGTCGTGGGATCTGGCATCGGCGGACTTACGGCGGCCGCGCTTCTGTCCAAGCACGCTGCCAAAAAGGTGCTGGTCCTCGAGCGCCACTACGCCGTCGGCGGATACACCCACACCTTTCATCGCCCGGGTTACGAGTGGGATGTCGGGCTGCACTACATCGGGCAGGATGCGCCGGTCCGGAAAGCATTCGACTACCTCACCGAGGGTGCGCTGGCGTGGCAGCCCATGCCGGACGTATACGACCGCGTCATCATAGACGGCCGCGTCTACGATCTGGTCGCCGGTGTCGAACGCTTTCGCGACCGGATGAAGTCGTACTTTCCGCGCGAGGCCGTGGCCATCGACAAGTACTTGGCCGCGGTGCGGTCGACCGCGAAGTGGATGGGCCTTTACTTCGCCGAGAAGGTGGTGCCCCGTGCCGTAGCCGCCTTGGCGGGCGGCCTGATGCGCGCGCCGTTTCTCCGATGGGCCGGTCGCACCACGGCGGATGTGCTTGGCGAGATCACCGGCGATAGGGAATTGACCGGCGTGCTCACTGCGCAATGGGCCGACTACGGCTTGCCGCCCGGGCGCAGCAGCTTTGGCGTGCATGCGATGATTGTGAGCCACTACTTCGAGGGTGGCGCGTATCCGGTGGGAGGCGCCTCCAGAATCGCCGAGACCATTGCGCCGGCGATTGAGCGCAACGGCGGCAAAATCGTATCGAGCGCCGAGGTCTCCTACGTCCTGGTCGACGGCGGCCGGGCCGCCGGCGTGCTCATGGCGGATGGACGCGTCTTGCGGGCTCCGCTGGTGGTCAGCGATGCCGGCGCCCGAAACACGTTCGAGCATCTGCTGCGCTCGGAAGGCGCGGCCCTTCAGGCGGTGCGCTCCCAAATCGCGCGCGCGGAACCGTCGATGGCACATCTGAGTTTGTATGTCGGCGTGAAGCAAACGGCCGAGCAGCTCGGGCTTGCGGGAACCAATCTCTGGGTCTGCCCGAGCTGCGATCACGACAGCAATGTCGCACGGTTCGACAAAGATCCGGCGGCGGCGTTTCCCGTGCTGTTCGTCTCGTTCCCATCGGCGAAGGACCCGGAGTTCGCCAGCCGGCATCCGGGGCGAGCCACGCTCGAGGTAGTTGCGCCGGTGCCCTACGATTGGTTTTCCAAGTGGGAAAGCTCGCAATGGAGGCACCGGGGCGCGGAGTACGACAGCTTCAAGCAGGAGCTGGAGCGCCGCCTGCGAGCCGAACTGGAGCGCCACGTTCCCGCGGTTGCCGGCAAAATCGATTATGCGGAGCTGTCCACCCCGCTCACCACGCGCCATTTCATGAATTACGAGCACGGCGAAGCGTATGGCCTGAGCGCCACACCGCAGCGTTACCGCATGCGCTGCCTGACGCCGGCGACGCCGGTACAGGGTTTGTATCTGACGGGTCAGGATGTGGCGAGCCTGGGGGTGGCGGGCGCGATGATGGGCGGGGTCATCGCGGCCTCGGCGATTCTCGGCCGCAACCTGATGCCGGCGATGCGCGCCGGCCGTTGAATCGAGCGAGTGTCCTTGGCGTTCGCACAAGTCCGGCACGGCGCGGCCCACGGCGTCCCAACGTTATAATCGGAGCAGAGGTCTTTCCCATGACCGCCCGCCTGCTTGCCTTCGCGCTCGTTTCCGCCATCCTGCTCCCCGCCGCGCCTAAGAAGACCGTCGCCAGGGCGCGCGGCGAAAACGAGGACCTGGTCGTGACGGCGACGATCTATCTCGACGGTCCCGCTGTGAAACAGGTCGTCGGCGACGACTTAGGCGGGCAGTACATCGTGGCGGAAGTCGAGATCGAGCCGAAATACGGGAAGGAAATCTCCATCGACCGCGACGATTTCACTCTGCGCACCGACAAGGACGGCGAGAAGAGCCGGCCTATGGCGGCCAGCCAGATCGCCGGCCGGGGCGCGCTCGTCATAACGCAGACCGGTGCGACGCAGCAAAACGGCGGAGGCCCCCGGATGGGATCCCCGAATCCCTATCCTGGAGGGTACCCTGGCGGCTATCCTCCCATGGGAGGTCCGCCGGTCATGATGCCCGGGGGCGCGGGCGTGGGCACCACCGGCGATAGCGACAACGGGCAGGCCAACGCCACGGCTCGCAGCTCGGCTCAGGATAAGGAGAACCCGCTCGAAAAGCTGCTGGCCGGCAAGATGCTCAACGAGGGCAAGACCGACAAACCCTCCGAGGGCCTGCTCTATTTCGCCATGGACAAGCAGAAGATGAAGGATCTCGAGCTGCTCTACGGCGGCCGCGAGAACCGCATCAGCATGCGATTTAAGTGAGCCGGCACCGATCCCAGCCGGAATCGAGCCTGCTAAGCTGAAAGCACATGAGACTCCTGGTCGTCGAGGATGAGAAGCGCATCGCCGACTTCCTGTGCCGCGGGCTGCAAGGCGCCGGCTATGCCGTGGATGCCGCGGCCACCGGAGCCGCCGCGCTCGATCACATCCACTCGGCCGATTACGACCTGGTGATCCTGGACCTCATGCTGCCGGATATGGATGGCATCGCCGTGCTCGAGCGCATCCGCAGCAAGAAGGTCGGGCCGCCGGTGCTGATCCTGAGTGCCCGCAGCACGCTCGACGACCGCGTCAAGGGTCTCGAGCAGGGCGCCGACGATTACCTGGTGAAGCCCTTCGCCTTCGTCGAGCTGCTGGCGCGCGTGCGGGCGCTCCTGCGGCGCGGCCAGCCCGCGCCCGAGCGGCTCCAGGTGGCCGATCTGAGCGTGGATTGCATCCGCCGCAAAGTCACCCGCGGCACCGAGACCATCGACCTCGCGCCCAAGGAATTCGGCATCCTCGAATATATGATGCGCAACCGGGGGCGCCCGCTCAGCCGCACCATGATCGTGGAGCACGTCTGGGACATGGATTACGACGGCCTCACTAATATCGTGGACGTCTATATCCGGCACCTGCGCAGCAAGATCGACGACCGCTTCATGCCCAAGCTGATCCAGACCGTGCGCGGCATCGGCTATATGATCGAGGCGCCCGACCGGCCCGCCGAGAAGCCGGCCGAGCCGGTCTCCGAACGGCAGGTGTGACATGCGCGGGGCCCGCAGACGCGACTTCCGGCGGCTCACGCGCGGCCTGCGTTTCCGTCTGACCGTCAGCGCCGCTCTGTTCTTCGCCGTGGTGCTGATCGGGCTGGCGTCGCTCTATCGCGAGCGCCTGGCCAACGAGCTGAACGAACAGGAGCACGCCGTTCTGGATCAGCGCTGGGCCGCGCTCAAAGGCTACCTGCGCATCGAGCGCAACCCCCAGACCGATCGATACGAAGCCTACTGGTATTTCGACGAAGAGGACCCCGACGAGCGCTTCATCGTCACCAACATTCAGCGCGTTTACCTCATAGGGGACCGCAACGGCTCGGTCATCTGGGGCTCCACCGAAAAGGGCGAACTCCTGCAATGCTCGGCCCCCTACCACGATATCGGCGTGGACCCGCCCGGCTCCATCCAGGCGCGCGTGAGCCAGGCCGTCGATTGGGCCCGCCACAATCCTCCTCCCGGCATGACGTACTGGATGGTGCGGCACAACTCGCAGGGCGCGCCGTATCTCATCCGCGCCGGCATTGTCTTCGATGAGCTGCATCACGAGCCGTACTACGTGGCGCTGGGCCTGGCCATGTCGGATTACAACCGCATCCTGACGCAATTCACATGGACCTACGTCGTCCTGATCCCCGGCGCCTTGATCGTGAGTTCGCTGCTCGGCTGGATCATGGCCGGGCGGGCCCTCGAACCGGTGCTGGCGGTGGCCCAGGCCGCCCAGCGCATCTCGGGCTCGAACCTCAGCCTGCGCATTCCCACGCGGGATGCCGGGGACGAGCTGGATTATCTGATCCTGACCTTCAACCGCATGATCGAGCGGCTGGACGCCTCCTTCCAGCAGATGAAACAGTTCTCGGCCGACGTTTCTCACGAGATGCGCACGCCCATCACCGCTATTCGCGGCCAGCTCGAGGTGGCTCTGTTCACCGCCAAGACGACCGAGCAGTACCGCGAAGCCATGCTTAACGCGCTGCTGGATATCGACCGGCTTTCCCAGATCGTACGGGCGCTGCTGGCGCTCTCCCAGGCGGAATCCGGCCAGGTGGTGCTGCAAAAATCGCGCCTGAACATGGGCGAGCTAGCCGGAGACGTGGTGGAGCAGTTCCAGATTCTGGCCGAGGAGGCCGGAGTCCGTCTCTTGGCCGACCTGGCGCCGGAGTGTTTCCTGGAGGGCGACCACGTTCAGATCGAGCGCCTGATTTCGAACCTGCTCTCGAATGCCATCAAGTTCACGCCGCGCGAAGGCGCCGTCCGGCTTTCCATTCAGCCAGTCGGGCGCATGATCGAAATCGTGGTGTCGGATACCGGCCGGGGCATCCCTAACGAGCACCTGCCGCACATCTTCGACCGTTTCTACCGGGTTCCCGGGGATGGCGGTGCGCCCGGCCCGGAGCAGGGATTGGGCCTCGGTTTGAGCTTTGTCGCGTGGATCGTCAAGGCACACAGCGGCCGGATCGAGGTAAACAGCGTTCCGGGTAAAGGGACCCGCTTCATCATTCAGCTCCCCGCCGATGGAGTCGGAGCGGACACCCTGGAGATGAATGCCGCCGAGGCCACCTCCGGAATCATGAAAGAAGTTTAATCCAGGCTTTAGCTGGCATTCATGGCGTTTCAATAATCTGATATGGTGTGGCTGACTAGGTCCGCAATCCTCCTGATCGTACTAGGCTGTGGCGCCGTACTCGTTCCACTCCCCAGCCCAGCTTGGCAGGATGAAGCTCAGCCGAAGCCGCCCAAGGACCAGATGTTCTCCGGAACGGTCACGGCGGTGGATGACACCAGCCTCACCGCAGTCCGCACGGGACAGGGCAAAGTCTCCGCCACGCGGACATTTACGCTCACCGCCGATACCAGCTTCGAAGGCGGCAAACCCAAGCTCAATTCGCGCGTGACGGTGCGCTTCATCGCCACCGAAGATGGCGACCGCGCCATTCACGTGATCGTGCGCGGGCTGCCCAAACCCAGGTAGCGGTTACGCCGCTTTGGGCATCCCGACGGCTTTCGGCTGCAGACCCGCCTTAGCCAGGATCAGGTAAACCGCGAATCCGGTCGCGAAGCTATAGAGCACGGCCGGCTGAACGTAGGGCGCGATCTGCGGCGGCAGCGGCAGAAATGGCAGGATTCCCACCACGAAGCCCACGGCCCAAGCGATATAGCCAGCGAAATTGATGCCCTGGCGCGGCCCGGCCCAGCGGCGTCCGGAGAGCAGGTAATCGGCCGCCATGGCGCCGCAAATTGGCCCGAAAGAGGCACCCACGATGTTGAAAAACCCCACCAGGTTGGCGGCGATGCCCGTCACCGCCAGAATGATCCCGACAATCGCCGCCACCCAGCTCGAGGAGACTCGCGGAACGCCCGGAATCATGGTCGAAAAGCTGTTTCCGGCAATGGTGGCGCAGAAACAGGTGGCCGGAATGGAGGCCACGGCGAAGAGAAAGAACATGACCGTGGCGATGGGGCCGCCGATGCCCTGGATGACGTCGCCGTAGTCGAATCCCTGGGCGATCCCGGAGCCGTGCGCCCCGGCCACCGCCAGGAGCGGCAGCCCGCCGGCCACCAGGACGGCCACCACGATGCCCACCAGGCCTCCCCAGCGCACGTCCTTCTCATTCCGCGAATTGGCGCCGAAATCGGCCCCCGCTGCTCCCGCCGTGGCAAAAAATCCGATCACCGCCGCCAATAGGCCGGTGAAAGCCAGGTAGGAGTTCTGCTGGCCCGCCGGAACCTGGTAGCGCCCGATGCCGCCGGCCGTCTGGAAGAAGACCAGGATCAGCATAATCAAGGGGATAGCGTTCAAAATCAGCGCCACTTTGGAGAGGTACTGCATGCCCTTGGTGCCCACCCAGGCCATCACGCAGCCCCACAGGATACCGGTGACAACCAGAGGTGCAGTCAGGGGCGCGGAGTGCACGTGCAGCCCTTGCAAAATGAAATCCGAAGCCAGATAGGTGGCCACCGCGAACCAGCCGATTTGCAGAAGCCCCATGAGCAGCCCCGGCATGACATAACCGCCCGCGGTGCCGAACGTGGAGCTGCCCACCACGTAGAGGGGGAAGCCGGTTTTCATCCCCAGCATGGCCGGAACGCGGTAATAAAGGGCATAACACAGCACTCCGGCGACCAGCAAGCCGAACAGGCAGAGTCCCAGGCCGGCGTGGGCGAGGGTGCCGGCCGCCAACTGGCGGTAGAAGGCGATCCACAGGAAGATTCCCAGATAGCTCGGAGCGGTATTGACGTACCACGGAGCGCGCTTGGCCGACGGGTTGGGCGCGGCCTTGGCGAGATAATCCGGCAGCATACGGCCTCCTTTTCGGATCTTGGGAGCTGAACGGCGGGTTACGCCGAAGCGGCCAGTATACTACAGCGCGCGAAAACCGCCACCGGTCAAGCCTACGCGGTCACCGCTCCCTCACGGTCGCGGCTCGGTTCGGAGCCGCGCGCGTAAGCAAGCGGTTTCCGGTTTCTTTCAGAACCCTCTAGGCCGCTCCGCCGGGCACCCGCGACAGCGCAAGCAGCGTCAGGCCCAAGACGAAGAGCACCAGCATCAGCACCGCCATGGTGCGCGTTCGCGAGTCCGCGTCTTTCAACTCTTTCCAGGCTACGATGCCCCACAGCGCCGCCAGCACCGGTCCGCCTTGCAGGAGGCCGTAATCCAGCGCCGGGTCCGGATGCAAGCCGGTCCTCGGCGACACAGCCACCAGGCCGGCGAGCATACCGGCGAACCAGACCACTCCACCAAGAATGCCCATGAGGTGCTGGGAAATCGAGATCTGGAAGAAAGCGGTCAATTCCAAAGGCTCGCCGACCACCGGCAGATTAAGAAAAAACAGGTTGAGAACCACGGTCGTGGCGAACAGGCCCAGCACCACAACCAATCCGACGGAGTAGGGTCCCAGACCGGTATTGATGTCCTGCGCATTGGCCAGCAGCGGGTAAGCGGTTCCCATCAGCAGTCCGCCCACTACCGCTAGCGCCAGCCCCTTGGCGGCGGTGGGGCGGCGCGTGCTCTTGGCCTTGCCCGCCTTGGCCAGCGCCTCGTGGCGCAGAACTGCCATACGCCGGTGAGCCACGCAATCGACAACCGCCGCACCCGTCAGCAGCGCGCAACCGAGCAGCAGCAGAGCCGCGTGGCCGCTGGGGTTGCCTATGTAACTCAGGCCGCCGCTCACCACCAGGGCGATTCCGAAACTCACTGGAAACGCCATCACCATGCCTGCGACCACCACGGCGGCCATCATCAGCATGTTGCCGAAATTGAGCAGCGCCCCGGCCAGCACGCCATAGAGAACCTGGTGCCTGCCGGCATTGAGCAGGTCGTCCGTCACGGTAAAGCCGTCGAATCCCATGCTGCCGGCGGTGTATGCGGAGATGCCGACGGCCAGCAGCGCGCCCAGCGTAAAGTCGTAGTAGAAAAGCTCGAAGCGCGTTCCGGCCAGCTTGAAGGCATTGACCCAGGATCCCCAGCAGAGGAAGCCCAGCACGATCAGCAGCAGAACGGCGGTCTCGCTATGTGGCAGGATCATCGGATCACTTCCGGAAAGGTGAGGGTACAACGCGGAGCGAGATGGGGTCAACCTTCGGGTCAACCTTCGGGGCTACTTTCGCGGTTGTGAGGGCAGCCGGACCGCGCATCGGGGCGATCTGTGACCTCAAGCCCACATGCGCGTGCATACGCACTTGAATGAACGTAAAATAGCGGACAGGATATCCACCAAGAACCTGTGAACCGAGCGTTGCGTGTATGGCTCGTGGCCGTGTCGTCGGTTGCCGCTAGGGGTGCGGACAAACCGCCCGATCCGCTAACCTCCGCCGCCGAGGAATTCAAAGTCCTGACCCGCGACTGGGGGATGCGCCTGGACAGCCCGGCTCCGGTCCATAAGAGCGTGCTGCGAACCTTGTGGCACGGGCGGCTCTACGAGAATTTCCGCAACGACATTCTCGACGCGGTGCCCCACGAAGTTACCCAGAACGGCGAAGACAAGTCGCTCTTGCGGCGCAATCAGTTCGGCTTCAACGTGGCCGGCCCGGTGGTGATCCCGCATCTCATCGGCGACCCGAACAATACGTTTCTGATGGTCTCCTACGAGGGCGTCCGCGAACGCATCTCGCGCGCCTCGCTGCATACTATTCCCATCGTTCCCGAGCGAACCGGGGATTTCTCGCAAACTGTGGATGAGGCCGGCTTGCTCCTGCCCATCTACGATCCCGCCAGCACGGCGCCCAACGCGGCTTACGATTCCACTCAGGCGGTTTCCACGGGCAATCTTCAGTACAACCGCTCGCCCTTTCCCGGCAACGTCATTCCGCCCAGCCGGCTGGCATCCGGCGTCCAGAACGCTCTGAAGTATTATCCGCTGCCCAACACGGATATCGGCCCCTATTTCCAAAACAACTACTTCGTGAACTCGCCGCAGGCCGATACGGCCGATGGTTTCATTATCAAAGTGGACCACCCCTTCCACGAGCGCCACCGGATTACATCGGCCACTTCGATTTCCAACGGCTTCCTGAGTTCGGCCAAGTACTTCCCCAACATTGCCAGCCCGACGCCCCCGGACCAGAATTTTTCCACCCGCCGCTCGGAGCTGGATTACGTCTTTACCGCCACGGCGAAAACCGTCTATACCGCCAGCATAATTGCCAGCTCGAACATCACGACCGCCGGGGATGCCTCCCAGACGGCTTTCCCATATTACGAACTGGGCAACTATCTCAACATGGGCACGCCCTACCCGAACACACGCAACGTCCGCAATTTATACGAGCTGGATGCCGGCGTCTCCACGCGCCGCGGGAAACACGCGCTCCGCTTTGCGACTCGGGGCGTGGCCGAGCAGGTGAACTCGTTCGACCCCACTTATCCCTCCGGCGATTTTCAGTTTTCCGCGGGGCTCACCAGCCTGCCCGGGATCATCGATACCGGCGCGCCATTCGCGAGTTTCCTGCTGGGCTTGCCCCAGTACGCGGAAAAGACGATTATCACTGCCCCTTCGTATTTCCGCGATCCGTTCGCGAATTTCTCCGCGGGCGACAACTACCAGGTTTCGAAGAACCTGACCATCGCCATCGGCCTCAACTTCGGTCTCCGCGGTGCGCGCCTGGAAAAGTACGACCGCCAAAGCACGGTCGATCCGGCGGTGATCGACCCATCGGTGGGCTTGCCCGGCGCGCTGGTGTTTGCCGGCCAGAACGGAATCCCGCGCGGCCTGCGCCCCGCCAATTTCGATGCCGACCCCAACGTGAGCGTCGCCTGGAGCCCCTCCGGGGATGTCAACACGGTCGTTCGGGTGAGCTTCAGCCGCTCGCACGGGCGCATTCCCACGTATAACGGCCAATGGGCGACGCAGGGCTTCAACGCCCGCCAGACGTTCATTTCGGCCGATACGGAGTTGAGCCCGGCGCTCGATCTCACCACCGGAATCCCGGCCCTCACCACGCCGCTGCCCAACCTGAGCCCTTCGGCGATCGACAATTCGGCCGTCGATTTCATGGACCTGACGGGCCGCGAGCCGGTCTATCAATCGGCGTCGCTCTCGGTGGAACGGGAGATCCCCCTCGCGATGATCGTATCCGTGGGCGCCAACCACAGCGTCGGCAGGGATCTGCTGGTGGGTAACAGCGCCGCCAACCCCAACGCCATCAGCCCGGATGCGCTGGCCTATGGCGACGCGCTCTACGACCAGGCTTTTCGCGTCACGCTGCAGCCGTTTCCGCAATTCACGAACTTCGATCTGTTCGGCCATTATCCGGCGGGGCGCTACCAGCGCGACGCCGGCTACCTGCGCATCGAAAAGCGTGCCTCCTTCGGACTCACGCTCACGGCGTATTACGAAATCTCCAAGCAGCTCGACGATTACTCTTCGCCCTACGGCAACCAGGATTTCTTCAATCCGCGCAACGATTGGGCGCTCACGGCTTCGAACCCGCCGCAGGACCTCCAGGT
The DNA here is from genome assembly GCA_964427655.1 of uncultured Solibacteraceae bacterium. Taxonomy (GTDB): domain Bacteria; phylum Acidobacteriota; class Terriglobia; order Bryobacterales; family Bryobacteraceae; genus CAVQNQ01. The sequence goes on from CAYRWE010000020.1 coordinate 14,892, forward strand.
CAGCTACAATTACGAACTGCCGTTCGGTTCCGGCAAACCTCTGCTGCACTTCTCCGATTGGCGGCGGCCGATGGTGAGCGGCTGGTCGATTGCCGGGACGGCATACTGGGACGACGGCCGTCCATTAGCCATGCATCCGGAATTCAACAATACCGGCGGCGTGCTCAACACGCTGAACGTCAACGTGGTCCCCGGAGTCGATCCGCATGTCTCAAACCCCGGTCCTGATCTCTGGTTCAATCCCGCGGCCTTCAGCCAGCCGGCCGATTTCACGGTGGGGAACGGTCCCCCGACCGAGCCGAACCTGCTGGGCCCGGGCTACTACTCGATGGATCTGAGCGTGAACAAGCGCATGCCGATCGGCGAACGCACCATCGAGCTCAGCGCCTCGGCGTTCGACTTTCTCAACCACGCCAACTGGAACTATCCCGACACGGGCATAGGCCCGGATAGCGCGCCCAACGTGAACGCGGGCCGGATCATCGGCTCGCATGGCGGACGCGTGATCCAGCTGGGATTGAAGGTGAGCTTCTGATGCCGCGCCGTCCCGCCCTGTTCGCGATCGCCTGCGCCCTGGCGGCGATGCTGCCGGCGCGGGCTCAATCCATACGCCTCTCGATACCCGCATGGATCGAGACCGAGAACGCCGGCGCGGCCTCCAAGTTTGAAGCCACGCTCAACGGCAAGCCGGTGGAGATCAGTTCGCAACTGGGCCCCGGGACCGACCAGATCGTCCTGATCGTGATGGATGTGACCGGCGATCCCTCGGTGGTGGATCCGGCGCGCGAGGCGCTGGTCGCGGAGATTTCCAAACTGCCGCATAACGCCTGGGTGGGCGTGCTGAGGGCGCAGGACGGCTTACATGTGCTCACCGATCCCTCGGCCGACAGGGATGCGGCCATCGACGCCATCAACAACCTGCCGAACAGCGGCAATCCCGGTTTGCTCGAGATCCTTCAGCCGGCTCTCACGCTGGCCGACGCCCTGCTTCGCAAAGCACCCGTCCGCGTGTCGGTCCTCTGCATTACCGACAGCAATATCTACCGGTATCGCGAGGACTACACGAACCCGGTGATCAACCAGAGCGACCCGCACGATCTCAGCCGGCGCTTTCCCGAAGCCCTGGTCGAAGAGAAGATCTCGAAACTGCTGGACGCCAGCGCGGTGCTGGAGGCCCCCCTGTTCGTGGTGCACCTCCAAAACCGGGGCGACCGGCTGAACCGGGCCTACCAGAATGGATTGCAGATCGTGGCGGAGGCCACCGGCGGGCGTGCGGACCTGTGCCGGTCCGTGGCGGAGATCTCGGAAGCCATTACCGCGGAATTCGCGCGCATATCGAGCGAATGGCGGCTGACGCTGTCGGTCTCCCCGAAAGTCCACGAGAGCGCCGAGGTCCGCTTGAGCGCGCGCTCGGGGGACGACAAGCTGCGCATGTCGTGGCGCAGCCACATGGAATTGAAAGAGAGGCAGAAAGATGCGGCCGGCGAAAACCACAGCCGTTCTCGCACTGGTCTGTAGCGTAATCGCGGCGATCGCCGGGATCGTCATTTTCCGGCAAGCCAGCCAACTCAGAGCCTACGAACGGCAGCACGCGCAGGACGTGAATTCCCTCCAGCAGTTCCGCGCCGCCCTGCGGCAGCAAGCGGGCCAGAGTTCCGCGCCCGCCGCGGTGCCGCCGGGCAGCCCCGGGCCGGCGGCGGTCTGCGCCACGAGCCAGGAAATCAGCGATCTCGCCGCGCGCGCCGCGCTCTCCGACCGCCTCCAGGCGGATCTGCACGAAGCCCATGCCGGCATGGCGCGGCTGCAGGGGCAGCTCGACAGCTCCGAGCGCGATAAAGAGTCGGCGTCGGCCGCCTGCTCCGAAAATATCCAAAAATGCGAACAGGATGCGCGGGGGCGTCTCGAGGCCCTCGAAAAGGACCTGGATTCCGCCCGCGGCGAGGCGGAGAGCGCTCGGGCATCCCGCGAACGGGCGGCCAGCCTCGGGACCGAGAACGCCAAGCTCAAAAGCGATAACGGCGCGGTTTCGGCGCAGATCGCCGAGCTGCGCAAGGCCATGGCCAGCCTGCAGGATCTCGATCGCCGCCGCGACGGCTACCTGAACTCCGTGATTCGCCGCTACCACGAAATCACGGAGCAGTTCAGAGCCATGACGAGCACCATCGATTCCAACCGCAATTCGGGATCGTCTTTCAGCGATGTCGCTCTGAGCCGCATCCAGAACGCGACCGCGCTGGCCGAAGAAGACCTGCGCCATCTCAACGAGCTAAACGCGCAGGCCCATCAGATCGAAAACCGGATGGCGAAGAACTGAGCGATTCATCGGGAGCCGGTGCCGCTCCGGCTTTTGGCGTCGCGCCGGTCTCCGCGAGCGCCGCAAGGAAATGTCCGGCGGCAGGGTCGGCCGGTTCGAAGAAGGGCCGCTCGCCGGGTAGCTGGCGGATGTGCCACGGCCGCGGATCGCTGGAGCAATCCGGCAGCGGGACCACCGAGTAGTAGTTCAACCCGTAGCGCCAGTTGCGATGGATCGGCTCGACGCACGTGCGGGCAGCCCGGCCTTCCACCTCACCCCATAGGGAACGCGCGGATGCCTCCCGGTCCAGGGCCGGCACGGCGGAGTGCTTGAGATAGACGGTCCCCAGGGCCGCGCCCGCGGCGATTGCCACGACCGCCGTCACGCGGCGCGCGCGGGCCTCCAGCAGCCACACGATAACGGCCAAGCATACTGGGAGGAGCCAGCTCCATTGGAAGAGCGGGTGCGGCGCGCGCGAAAGCCCGCGAGCCACGGCCGCCGGCAGAATCGGGGCAGCCATGGGGAAGAACACCAGCACCACGGCCGAGAACGCCAGCCACACACGAGCTCCGGCGGCCTCGGCTTCTTCAAGTGCCAGCCCCATCAACACCGCGCCGGCCGGCAGGAGCGGCAGCAGGTAGCCCGGCAGCTTATTGGGCGCGATGGAGAAGAACACCAGCCCGAAGACCAGCCAGGCGAGCAGGAAGAGGCGCCGCGGGTCGCGATAGGCGGCGCGCCGCCCGGCGAGGGCCACGAGCGGCGTCCAGGGGAGCAGGGACGCCAGCAGCACCGGGAGATAGAACCACCACGGCTGGACGTGCAGCAGCGCGCCCGAAACCATCCGCTCGAAGTGCTGCCGCCAGAAGAACCCGATCAGAAACTCGCGCCCGTTGCGCATCCAGCAGAGCGCGTACCAGGGCAGGGAGACCGCCAGGAACGGCAGCGTCACGCGCGGCCGCAGCAAATCGCGCCAGGCGGCCTTCCGCCAGAACAGGGGAAACGCCAGCGCCGCGGGAACCAGCCCCTTGGCCAGCACCGCCACGCCCATCAGGAGGGCCGCCAGGGGCAAAAACGTGGTGTCGCGCCGGGCGATCCAGGGAAGCGCCAGCAGCATGGCGGCGGAGAACGAGACCGCCAGCGGCATATCCGTCACGCCGAGCTGGCTGCACGCTACCCAGGCACCCGAACTGGCCAGGATCAGGGTAGCCATGGCGGCCGTGCGGGGTCCGAATTCGCGCTGCAAAATCCACCAGAAGAATGCCAGGAACGCCGCCGCCAGAACAGCTATGGGCAAGCGCGGTGCCAGTTCCGGACCCAGGCCCAAGCGGAATGCGGCGGCTTCCATCCAATAGAGCAGGGCGGGCTTTTCGAACCAGGGCTGGCCCCACAGGCGCGGCGTGATCCAATCCCCGGAGCGCGCCATCTCCCGCCCGATGGAAGCGTAGCGCGGCTCATCCGGGCCCACCAGCCCCGCCGCGCCGAGCCGATAAACGTACAGGGCGCCGGCCAGCAGCGCCATCAGCCACGCCGCGCGCGGCATTTTCCGGGGCATTTCTCCCATTATAGGAGTGAGCCGAGCCGCGGCTGATAGTCAGCCGGGGCCGCGGCCCTAAATCCGGTGGAACGCTTTGAGGATTTCGCGCGTGGAATAGTGCAGGGCGATGGGGCGGCCGTGCGGGCAGCTCATGGGGCAATCGGTCGCGGCCAGCGCGCGCAGGAGCCATTCCATCTTGGCGGCATCCAGGCGTGCGTTGATCTTGATGGCCGCGCGGCAGGCGATGGAGGCGCAGATGCCGCGCCGGATATCGTCCAGGGATGCGCCTCGCAGCTCGCCTTCGGCGGTCTCCAGGATCTCGAACAGAATCTTCTCCAGATCGGCCGCGGCGATGGCGGCCGGCGCGGCCTTGATGGCCACCGTGCGGTTGCCGAACGGTTCGGTTTCGAAGCCCGAAGCGTTCAGCTCGCTGGCGATGCGCGCGTAATCGATCTGCTGCTCGGGGGTAAGCTGCACGATGATCGGCATCAGCAGACGCTGCATCTCCATGCGCCCGGCGGCGCGCTGCTTGAGCACCTGCTCGAACAGAATGCGCTCGTGCGCCACGTGCTGGTCCACGATCCACAGGCCGTCGCGGCCCGCCGCGATGATGAAGCTGTCGTGAATCTGGCCCAGCGGGCGCAAATCCGAGAGCACCGAAAGCGACATCTCCGGCGGGGGAATGGCATCGGGCGGGAATTCGCCATGGCTATCGAGATGGCGCGAGAGCTTTCCCGAGGGAGCCGGTCCTGGCGCGATCTCAAGCGGCGGCGCGGTGAAATCCAGGCGGTCGGGCGGCGGGGCCGTGGGGCGCAGATTGAACTCGGGCAGCGCGGCATCGGCGAACGCCGCATCGGGCGCCAAGGCCTCGAACGGCGCGGCGTCGGCGTGCGCAGGCGCGGGGGCGGCGGCCGCCTCGGCGATGCTGAGGGCCGCGGGCGCTTCATCCTCGATCATCTGGCTGAATTCGGAGTACGGCAAGCGCGCGCCCGGCTGCGCCGCCGGAGCGAGGCGCGGCGTGGGCGAAAAGACAGGCGCGGGGCGGCTTTCCATGAGCCGCTCGCGGAGGGTGTCGCGCACGAAATCGTGCACAAACGAGCCGTGCCGGAAGCGAACTTCGGTCTTGGAGGGGTGCACGTTCACGTCCACCTCTTCGGGCGCGCATTCCAGGAACAGCAGCGCGAAGGGGAAGGCCGAGACCGGCATCAGGTTGTGATAGGCCGAGGAAAGCGCGTGCAGCAGCAGGCGGTCGCGGATAAGGCGGCGGTTGACGAAGATGAAGATCGAATTGCGATTGCCCTTCTGCACTTGCGGGCGCGAGAAGAAGCCCGCCAGGCGGAAGATGCGCGAGGCCGGCTCGTCCGGTTCGCGGCGGAATTCGGCGATGGCTTCCGTGGGCGCGACGCCGGGCGGCGGAAGAAAAAGCTCGCGCTCGCGCACGCCGATCTCCACCAGTTCGTCCAGCACCTGGCCGCCGAATATCTGATAGACGCGTTCGGCGAGCGTGGCCACGGGCGTGACGTGCAACAGTTCCGTGGGGCCGCTCGTGAGCCGCAGAGTCTTATCCGGGTGGGCCAGGCTGTAATGCGTCGCGAGCGAGGCGATGTGCGCCAGTTCGGTGGGTTCGGTGCGCAGGAACTTGCGGCGCGCCGGCACGTTATAGAAGAGGTCCCGCACGGCGATGGAAGTGCCGCCGCCGAGCGCGGCTTCCTCGCAGCGCAGCATCTTGCCGCCGGCAATCTCGATGCGCGTGCCGGTGGTCTCTTCGGCCGAGCGGGTTTCGAGCAGCAGGCGCGAGACCGAGGCGATCGAGGGCAGCGCTTCGCCGCGGAAGCCGAGGGTCGAGATGGTGAGCAGATCCTTGACGTCGCGCAGCTTGCTGGTGGCGTGGCGCTCGAAGGCCAGCAGGGCGTCGTCGCGCAGCATGCCGATGCCGTCGTCGGAGACGCGGATGAGGCGCCGTCCGCCGGACTCTACTTCGATGCGCAGGCTGGTAGCGCCGGCGTCGAGCGAGTTCTCCAGCAGCTCTTTCACCACCGAGGCCGGGCGCTCCACCACTTCACCGGCGGCGATTTTATTGGCAACCTGATCGGGGAGGATGCGGATGCGGCCCATGTGCTCGGCGACCTAGGTTTACTATAGCCTGTTGGGTTGGATGAAGCAGACGAACTGTCCGATTTGCGTTCCCCAACGGGCTTTGGACAATTCTCGGCAGGCAGGCCGGCCTGCCGCGTGCGAAAATTAGATCAAGTGGCCATAAAAGCACCCCAGCGGGCATCCAAAGGGAAAATGAAGGTTCGCGTGCCGCGCAATGCCGGTCTGGCGCGGTTTTTCCTCGGACGCCTGGGCGGAACCTTGATTGTTTTGTTCGCCGTGGCGGTCATCGTGGGGCTGGGAGCCTTCACCTATTTCTACTCCAGCTACTCGAAGCTCATCGACGAGAAGCTGCGCGTGGGACCGATCGCCAATACGGCTAAGATCTTCGCCGCGCCCGAATCGATCGCCGTGGGCGACGTCATGACGCCGGCGGCGGTGGCCAACGACCTGCGCCGCAGCGGGTACACAGAATCGCGCGGCAACCAGGTGGGCTATTACCAGGTCCACCCGTCTTCCATTGAGATTTTCCCCGGGCCGGATTCCTATTTCGACCAGGAGGCCGGGGTGATCAAGTTCGCCGGCGGGAAGATCGCGCAAGTGATCTCGCTGGCCGACAACACGCCGCGCACGCTATACCAACTGGAGCCGCAGCTCATCACCAACGTTTCCGGTCCCACGCGCGAGAAGCGCCGCATTGTGAAGTTCGCCGACATCCCCAAAGTCCTGGTGGACGCGGTCACTTCGGCCGAGGACAAGCGCTTCTTTCAGCACTCCGGCTTCGACCCCATCCGCATCATCAAAGCCGCCTACGTCGATCTCAAGGAAGGCCGCAAAGAGCAGGGCGCTTCCACTCTGAGCCAGCAACTGGCGCGTATGTTCTGGCTGGATCAGGGCAAGCGCTGGACGCGCAAAATGGCGGAGATGATCATCACCTTGCAGCTCGAGCAGAAGCTTACTAAGGAGGAGATCTTCGAGTTTTACGCCAACGAGATCTTCCTGGGCTCGCGCGGCTCGTTCCAGATCCACGGGTTCGGCGAAGCCGCCGAGGCGTATCTGGGCAAGGAGATCAGCCAGATCACGATTCCGGAGGCGGCCGAGTTGGCGGGCATGATTCAGAAGCCGGCGATGTACGACCCCTACCGGCATCCGGACCGCCTGCGCGAGCGGCGCAACATCGTGCTGGGGCTGATGCGGCAGAACGGGCAGATCGGCGATCGCGATTGGGCGCTGGCGGTGGAAGCGCCCCTGACCGCGGCGCGCGGGGCGGCGCAATCGGACGAGGCCCCTTATTTCGTGGACCTGGTGAATGAGACCATGCAGTCCCGCTTCCAGGATCTGGATATGCAGTCTAATGCCTTCCGGATCTATACGACCCTGGATTTGCGGCTGCAAAAGGCCGCCGAAGAGGCCGTGCGCACTGGGATGGAGAACGTGGACCAGCAGATCCGCCGGCAGCACCGCTTCCACGGGCAGACGCCGCCGGATGCCCAGGTGGCGCTGGTGGCCATCGACCCCCATACGGGCGAGGTCAAAGCGCTGGCCGGCGGGCGCAACTACGGAGTGAGCCAGCTCAACCACACGCTGGCCAAGCGGCAGCCGGGTTCGATTTTTAAGCCGTTCGTGTACGCCGCGGCGCTGGATACGGCCATCTCCGGCGGGCCACGCCTGCTAACCGCCAGCACCATGATCACCGACCAGCCCACGACTTTCTGGTTCGACGGCAAGCCTTACGAGCCCAGCAACTTCGAGCACAAGTTCTACGGCGAGGTGACGCTGCGCCAGGCGCTGGCACACTCTCTCAACGTGGCCACCGTCAAAGTGGCGGAGATGGTGGGCTTCGATAACGTGGTGGCCATGGCCAACCGGGCCGGCATGAATTACAACATCCAGCCCACGCCAGCGGTGGCCTTGGGAGCCTACGAAATTACGCCCCTCGAAGCGGCGGCTGCGTACACCATCTTTTCCAACCAGGGCGTGTACGTGAAACCGAGCTTCATTTCGCTGGTGCGCTCGCAGGACGGCAAGACGGTTTACAAGAATAAATCCGAGACGAAGCCGGCTCTCGACCCGCGGGTGGCCTATCTGATGACCAACCTGATGGAGGAGGTGCTGCGCAGCGGCACGGCCGTGGGAGTGCGGGAACGCTACGGATTCACGGCGCCGGCGGCCGGCAAGACCGGCACGTCGCACGACGGCTGGTTCGCGGGCTACACCTCGGAGCTGCTGTGCGTGGTATGGGTGGGCTTCGACGACAACCGCGAACTGGATCTGGAAGGGGCCCACTCGGCCGCGCCCATCTGGGCGGAATTCATGAAGGGCGCACTGGCGTTTCGCGAGTATCACGATGCCAAGCCCTTCGAGGCGCCCGATGGAATCGTCACCATCTCGATCGATCCGCAGTCCGGAATGCCGGCCACGTCATCCTGCCCCACCTCGCGGCCGGAGGTCTACATAGCCGGAACGCAGCCTGTGGGCGCCTGCCCGCTGCACGGCGGCCAGGGGACCAATGTGGCGGGTTGGGATGTCGCTCCTCCCGCGGGAGCCGCGGGCGCGTCCCCGGAGAACGCCGCCAAGACTCCCGGAGTGCCCAGCCCGCAGGCGGCGCGGCCGACCCAGGCGCGCGCCGAGCCGAGCGTGCCGGCGGCCCCTCCGCAGACCGCCGAACAGCAGCCTAAGCCCCAGAAAAGGGGGTTTTTCCGGCGATTATTGAATGTGTTTAAATAGGGCAGAGGAGGCCCTCGATGCATTTCCCACCTCTGGTCCTGGTGCTCGCTTCAGGCCTCTGTTCCACCTGGGCAGTCGCGCAAACCTCCAATGCCGTGCCGGATGGCTTGGTTCCTTCGCAGCCGCCCCCGCAAGCCAAGCGGAATCTCAGCCCGGAGGATCGCGGCGACATCTTCATGGCGCGCAAGATGTACCGCGAGGCCATCGAAGCTTTCCGCGAAGGGCCGCCCAAAAACGCGGTGCTGCAGAATAAGATCGGGATCGCGTTTCACCAGATGCAACAGCTCGATGCGGCCCGCAAATGCTACGAGACGGCCATCCACCTCAAGCCGGACTTCATGGAAGCGGAGAACAATCTGGGAACGGTTTACTACGCTCGTAAGAATTACCGCCGGGCGATTAGCTGCTACCGGAAAGCCATTGCGATGATCCCGGAAGGTGTCCGGCAGGCTTCTATTTACAGCAACTTGGGAACGGCTTATTTCGCCCGCAAGCAATACGAGCGCGCCACCGAAGCCTACGGGACGGCGCTCAAGCTGGACCCCAACGTCTTCGAGTCGCGCGGCAACGCCGGCACTTTGCTGCAGGAACGCAACATCGAGGAACGTGCCAAGTTCCACTACTACATGGCTAAAATGTACGCCAAGGACGGGCGCACCGAACTCTCGCTGCAATATTTGAGGAAGGCGCTCGAAGAGGGATTCAAAGACCGCAAGAAGATCGAGGAGGATCACGAACTCGATCCCTTGCGCGAGCTGCCGGAATTCAAGGACCTGATGGCGCGGGAGCCGCGTGCATTGTAGAGCCGCATGGGCGCGGCTGGTCGTCGCGGCGGTTCTGGCGCTGGCCGGCCTGACAGGCTGCGGGCGGATCTCGGGGCCTGCCGAGCGGCTGGCCATACTACGTTTCGAGAACCTGGGCGCGGACGTCTCCGCCGACTGGATGGGCCGCGCTTTCTCCGAAGCCATTGCCACGGAGCTGACCGGCGTTCGAGGCATTCGCATTATCGGCTCGGCGCAATTGCATGGCTTGGATGGCGCGCTGGGCGTGCGCCCGGCATCCGCGCCGGGAGTCTCGGCGGAGCGCGACCTGGCGCTGGCGGCTGGGGCCAACCGCATTGGCTACGGCGATTACGCGGTGCGCGGAGGGCGGCTGGAAGCACACCTCGAGATCGAAGATGCGCGCAGCGGCAAGATTGTGGAGGTGGTAACGGCATCCGCGCCAGAGGGCGACGTGCTGGGCGCGGCGGCGAGCGTGGCGCGCCAGCTTTCAAGCCGCGCCGCCGCGTATCCCACGCGCAGCCCGGTGGCGCTGCGGGAGTACGCCATGGCTCTCGAAGCGCCCGCCTCAGTGGCCAGCGCCGAGCACCTGGCAGCCGCGCTTGCGGGCGATCCGGATTTCGGTCCGGCCTATCGCACGCTGGCACATCTGGAGATCGGAAGCGGCGAACGCGCGGCAGCCGCGGCCACATTGCAGCGGGGCCTCGCGCGAGGCGACAATCTCGGCCCTGTGGAGCGCGCGCGAATGGAAGTGGAAGCCGCCAGTCTGGGGAGCGACTTGGGCGCCAGCCGCCGCGCGCTGGCCGCGCTGGTCCGCCTGCAACCGGAAGACCCCATGGTGTGGCGCTCGACGGCCGAGGCGGCTATGACCGGGCACGCTTACGGGGATGCGGTCGAATCTCTCCGGAAGGCGCTGGCGCTCGAACCGGAAGACGTGGCGGCGCTCAACCAACTCGGCTACGCGGCGGCTTACGCGGGCGATCTCAACGCCGCCATGGCGGCGCTGCGGGATTATGAGAAGCTGCGCCCGTCCGATCCCAATGCGCTCGATTCGATGGGCGACGTGAATCTGATTGCCGGACGCCTGCCGGAGGCCGAAGCGTTCTACCTTCAGGCAGTCGGCAAAGACGCCAATTTTCTGGGCGGCGGCGACCGCTTCAAAGCCGCCATGGCGCGCCTGATGAGCGGCGACCGCGAGGGTGCCGATGCCCTCGAGAAGCTGTACCTGGACGCGCGCACGGCGGGCCGCGATCCGCTGGTGGGATATCGGCAGGCTCAATGGTGGTGGGTGAGCGGCCGGCGCAAAGAGGCTTGCGGCCAGCTCGAAAGTTTCGCGCGCGCCGCCGCAAACGGCCCGTTGCGCGAGGTGGCATCGCGTGCCTATGCCGAGCTGGCCATCTGGAGGCGGCTGCTGGGCGATCGCGAAGGCGCTTCCGCGGCGGTGGCGGCGGCAACCTCGGCGGAGGGACCGGCGCCGGCCGCGGGCGCTGTCACGGGCGGCGCGTTGGCGCGTTTCCTGAACCAGCCGAGCGCCCCGGCATCCGAATGGACCGCCCGCGCGGAGCGGCTAACCCCTGGCCCGGAGACTCCGATGCGCGACCGGGCGCTGGCATACGCGCTGCTGCTGGATGGCGAGTTCGATGCCGCCGTGGAGGTTCTGAAGAGGCTCTATTCCGCATCGGGTGCGCCGGCCGAGCAAGAGACCGCGATTCTGCTGGCCTGGAGTTATCTCCAGACCGGGCGCTACCAGGATGCCGCGCCGCTGCTGCGCTCGAACCCCGTGCCGGCGGCGGACGGCTCGTCGCCCTTCGTCTCGTTCTTTTTCCCGCGGCTCTTCTACCTGCGCGGCGAGGCAGCCGTCAAGGCCGGCCATGTGAATGAGGCGCGCGCCGATTTTCAACTCTTCCTGAAGCTCTCCGGCCCGGACGCGCTGGTGTGGGGTGAAGAGAAAGCGGCGGGCACGGACCGCCGGGTTGGCTGGTTTTCGCGCGGCAATACCCGCGCGTTGTGGGCGGATGCTCGGGAAAGTTATACTGGCAGGTAACACCGGGTTTTCCCCGGTGCACAAGATTCCCCGGTCGTCTAATGGTAGGACAGCGGCCTTTGGAGCCGTGAATCGTGGTTCGAATCCATGCCGGGGAGCCAAGCCGCACAGCATTGAATCCAAATCCAGGGCAAGACCCGCGCGCCGGCCTTACACCATCGACGTACCGGATTCGATTCTGAACGACCTGAAAAAGCGGCTGGAGAACACCCGCTGGCGCTCTGTGGGGTAGATGGCAGGCGAAGCTCAGCAGGGACCTGCTTCGGCCCCGCAAGTCCGTACCTTGTCAAACTCCTTTCCACGCACTGGATACGAACGCTGCTGACGAGCAGCGGATGAACTCCTCACCGATGTGATGGTCGATTGGATAACGCAGTCGATCGGAATGTCCTTTCTGACCTACTTTGATTACGCAAATGCCGGCGCGATGACCTGGATGGCGAAAGGCCTGAAAAACTGGGCGGGGCGGTCGTGGCCTTTCGGCGAACCTTCCTGGCGCCCTGGCGATCACCGCGGCGCTGCCGCTGAAGGCCCACGCTCCTTTCCCGCCTTACCACTTTGAAGGCACCCTATGATCCTGAAAACGTAGGACGAATCATCGAGTTTCCCCAAGATCCGGACCTCCGGCCCGCGTCCCCATCCGAGCTGCTTCCGAGTGCCCCGTGATCCGAGCGCAATCAGCGGAGCGGCTTACCCCCTTTCGACGAGGTCAGATGGCGGTTGAAGCCCCGGCGTAAGCGATTTGTTCTGCCTACCCCTTGGCATTGCCGTTCCGTCCCTTAAGGCCGGCGGTGTAGCGACTGCCTCTTGGCCTCGAAATACAGAGCCGACGACTTTACCGGTACTCCGCTCCGAGGCTATTGAGGATCCCTCTGAAACTTTGGCAGTTCGTTGGGCGACGCTATAGTCGTTTCCATCATCAGGAGAATAGAGAAAGCTCTCGATTTCGTCTATTCGCTTGTTGGCATCATCGTAACCAATCTCAACGAGTGCACTCGTGTACTTTGACGTAAACAGCAGGTAGCTCATCAGATCCGCGCACGAAGCCGCATCTCGTCCGAGACTGCTTAGAAAGTACTGGATGAGATAAGGCATGTCCTTCTGGTGTTGCTCCGCCACATGCGATAAATCGACCGACGGCGTGATGAGAAGGGACTTCAACGCGCGCATCTGTTCGCATCCTTCCAGACCAGACTGGCCGATGTGGCCACTGGAGAGCAGTTGATTCAGGCGCTCAAGGTGCTCGATGTCAGTGGTAAGATGATCCAGAAACATAACGTTAAAGAGAACCCCCATGACTTGCGCCAGGGAAGGATTTTTCTCATCGGAGGCTTCTTCTTGATGTTCGAGATTTTCGCAGCGGACACCGATCGCCAGAATCCTTTGCGCACCCAAGCGTATGACCGGGCTGAGAGGCTGTTGAAGGCGCACACAGCCATCCCCGAAAAAGGCCGATCCCTTGGCTGTTTTGAGTCTCACAGGCTGAAACACTAACGGAATAGCGGCCGACGCGCAGATGTGTTCGACCGTGATTTTCGTTGCAAGTGTCACTCGGCGGCTTCTGTCCCAAATCGGGTGGCCTTTTGCCCCCTCGATAAAAAGATAATTCTTTCCCGAGCTATAGTTGGTCGCGGAAATAGCGAGGGCGTAAAGATGGCCACCATCGATATTGTCCGGGATCCGGCCGCAATCGATGTGTTTGCGGAGAAAGTGGCTCAAAGGAGTGGCGTCTAATAGAGAATGGGCGTTACCTCCTCCGAAAAATCCGCCGAACGAGAGATCTAGTATCCAGGTAAGAGAATTATGGGTCTGTGATAAAACATCGCAGCGAAAGATATCGGAGGGCCGGAGAGACGACCACAGCCTTGCAATAAGTTGGGTCGTCGGCGTAAACTCGTTGCAACCCACGGCGAGGGCACAACCATTAATTGCTCCGGCGGAGGCGCCTTGTATGATAGGAAAAGGATTGCCCAGCTTTTGAACCCGCTTCATCTCGCCGATGCGCTTAAGAACACCGGCTTGATAGGCGCCGCGAGCACCCCCGCCCGTCATCACCAAACCCACTACGTTTTTCATCGTCCCCTCTTTGTGGCCGGCCTTGTTAGGATTTGTCTATTATCCCACCTCGAACCGGAATCTGAGTTCTCTGCCTTGCGAGCGACTGTGGCCGGTAATTTTAGGCCACCGGGATGTCGGCGCTTCCGATCTCGCACGTCGCGCCGCGTCCCACTACCGGGCCGTCGTGCGCGCGGTGCAGAGCCGAACCTCCAGGGCGTTCGTATGCCCACTTCGGGCCATCGAGCCACAGTGAGGGACCGAGGCCGGTCGATGGGCTTCATGTTTCTTGGACCGGACCGGCCTGGCGGCGAGTGGAACGAACATTAACCGCCCCCGACGGATGCGCGACCGCCCTGGCCGGAGATGCTGGCGGAGGCACAATCATGGAGATGCCCACTATCCGTGCCATAGCGGAAAGCGACATATTCTCGGCGTCTTTGAAGAAGGTTACGCGGCCGCAGATTTTATCGTAATCGACCCGGATCAAGTCGCCGCCACAAACTTGCCCCGTGGCGATCAGGTTCGAGAGCGGATGTACCACGAACCGGTCCATAGTGCGCTTCAGATGGCGCGCGCCGTACGTCACGTCGGTACCCTGCTCCAACAGGTAGTCCTTGGCAGATTCAGTCACAGAGAACACGAACTTAACCCCGGGCTCCGAATGGAAGATTCGCTCCTGCAGGACTTCCAGCTCGATCGCTAGTATCTTTCGCAACTCGGGTTCGCCCAGCACTCGGAACACAATCGTCTTATCGATGCGATTGATGAACTCGGGTGCAAACTTGCGGCGAGCCGCGTCCAAACCCGCCCGATTGACCTTCTCGGCCAACCCCTCGGATTTTCCCTCCACGCGGCGGCGCTCGACTTCCGAGGCTGCAAATCCGAAGTTGGGATGGAGGATGGAGTTCATCTCGGAGGCGCCCAGGTTGCTGGTCATGAAGATGAGGGAACGCGAGAAATCTACGCGACGGTTATCGCCGAGGGTAAGGGTGGCCTTATCCAAGACGCCGAGCAGCAGACTCCAAAGGGCATCGCTAGCCTTTTCGATCTCGTCGAACAGTACCAAGCTCAGCTTAAACGTCTCGGTATGATATTGATTCAAGACATCCTGGCTCAACAGCGGATGTGTTTCACGATGCCCCAAATATCCTGGAGGCGCGCCGATCAGTTTCGCAATCTCGTGACTGTGCTGAAACTCAGCGCAGTCGATCTTGATTACCGCCCGCAGGTCACCCACGAGACTTTCGGCGGCTGCCTCGACGATTCGGGTCTTCCCGGATCCCGTCGGCCCAAGAAAGAGAAAGCTGCCAACCGGCCGCCCAGGGGCTGACATTCCCGCAATGAGCGTCTGATACGTGTTGACGATCTGCTGGATTGCCTCGTTCTGGCCGACAACCCGCTTGCGCAGATCTCCTCCCAACTTCTCAGCTTCAATCCCGACCTGCGCCGGGTCCAGGCGCTTATTCAGATGCTCCATACTCCTGCCCCTCACCAGTCCAACCCATTAGGTGTTCAACGTCCGACACTATGGCTTGGCCAGTCCTTTGCACTATATGGCCCAAAGCAGAGTCTCCGCCGATCGGAGGCCGAGATCGTTGAAACCGCGTGGGGTTAGTGGAAATTCACCGAAGCCCAGATGCAAAAGCTGCATCTGAAATGCGGAATTTGCCACTCGCGATGTGGGAATACCATTCCGCCGAGTTCGCTCCCGTCAATATCGGTTCGTCCATCTTCGCAACCCAACACGTATTTGACCGTGCAATAAGGGAGGACCACTTTCGGCCGTGATGTCAAGGGACAATGACATCATGAGAATTAGCGGGCCGGCAGCCAGCAACCGAAGTTTGGATTCAGCGAGGAAGCCATGTGAAGTGTCGCTGGCGCGCACCGTCAACGCGCGGGCGGAGAGGCCTTCCCGAACAAATTACCGGACCATGCTGGCCGCTCGCCGGCGTACAGGTGATATTCTGCCCTCGTGGTCGACAACCTAAAACTGCTGCTGCGTTTGTTATACTAGCCCGCTGCGGCGACGGGTGCGATCCTTGATCGTGTCAGCCTTCTGTTCGCCAGCGCCGCCCTGCTGGCGATGTCTCTGTGGCTCAAAATCGGCGCCCCCTGGTTGCCTCTCAGTTTCTACGCTCCCATGCTCGTGCTGGCCGCCATCTACGTTCCCGGAGCGCTCCTGCTGAGCGGCCTGCTGTCACGGATGGGAGGTGTGGGTGCCGTCTTCCAGCGCAACTACTCTCCGCTGCTGACCTGCGCTGCCATGGCGCTGGCCGCTGTCGAGTTCCCGCTCGCGGTGGCAGCGTGGGTGGTTCCGCCGCTGGCCCTCTTATGCCTCGGCGGATTGGCGCTCTCTTATTTTGCGGTCCTGATGTTCTTCGCCGTGCGGACGGTCTCAGGAGCGGGCAACTGGACTGCCGCCGGCGTGGTCTCGCTCTCTTGGGCCCCGCTGGTTGCCGCGGCTTTGGTTTGGGCGCCGCTTCGATTCCTGCTGGGGTGGATTGCCTCGCCATTCTTCCTGTTTTATGCCTGGTACTATCTCGGCAGCGAGATCGGCAATCTGAGCGCAGGACTGCGCAGCCGACAGAATTTTCGCCGTATGCTCGAAACCGCCGCCGTGAATCCGCACGATGGCGAAGCGCAGTATCAGCTTGGGCTCATTTATCGGCAGCGCCGGCAGTACGGCGAAGCTGTTCGACGATTCCGGAATGCTGTCGCCGTCGACAACTCTCAAACCGACGCCCACTTTCAGTTGGGCCGTATCGCGCGCCAGCAAGGGCGGCTCAACGAAGCCGTGGCGCACTTTCAGACGGTAGTCGACCAGGATGAAAAGCACAGCCAGAGCGAGGTGCTTCGCGAGCTGGGCGGCCTCTATCTCTCCGTTCGCCAGTACCTGGACGCTCGCAATGAACTGGGGCCATATGTCGAGCGGTGGCCCTACGACCCAGAAGGACTCTTCTACTACGGCCAGGCGCTCGAGGGGTTAGGAGATGTCGCCAAGGCCCGTGAGATTTACGCGCGCACCGTGGAAGCCGCACGCACGGCGCCCCGCTATCTCCGCCGGTCCACCGCCAGATGGAGCCGCTTGGCTCAGAAGCAACTCCGCGGCCTGTCTGGATGACCACCCAGAACCTGGCCGTTCCTCGCGCGAGTCCAAGTGCGAGGTTCCCGACCTGCCTCAAAGTTAGCCTCCTACGAGAAACGATTCCTCGTGGTCCTCGCAGCCTCGCTCCTCTGGTGGCTGCGCGGGCTCCTTTTATTCTCGGCCCAGAATCCTCAGCGCTTCCGCCGTGCCGCGTTCGTACGCATCGATGATCCTGTCCCACAGCGCGTTGGCCGGTTCGTCGATTTGCCTCCTCGTGGGATCGGCGTCGAACCACGCGATCGTTTGCCGAATCCCCCGCGTGAATGGCACGGTGGCGCAGTAGCCCGGCACGAAGCGCTTGATCTTGGTGTTATCGAACACCACGCTGACGGCTTTATCTCCCAGCAGCCCGCCGCGGAATTCCGCATCGCACGCCGCCAGAAAATCGCTCGGAATGTGAATCAGGTTCGGCTCCACGCCGGCCGCCTCGGCCGTCACCCGGTACCACTGATCCCAGCTCATCACCTCATCGCTCGTGATGTGGAATGCGTGCCCGATGGCCTGCTCGCGCGCCAGCAGCCCGATCAGTCCCTTGGCGAAATCGCTGTTATGCGTGATAACCCACAGCGACGTGCCGTCTCCCGGCACAATCACCTTCTTGCCGCGGCGCATCCGGTCCACCACGGTGAAAGATTTGGTCCAACTGTTGATCGCTAGAGTAATCTGCGTTTCGCCATAAGTCAGCGACGGGCGCACGATCGTCACCGGAAAGCCGTTCTCCTGGTACTCCCGCAGCAGCCGTTCCTCGCATGCGATCTTCTGCTGCGAGTAACTCCAGTACGGGTTGGCGAGTGGCGTGGACTCAGTGATCAGATAATGGCCTACCGGCTTCTGATAAGCGCTGGCCGAGCTGATGAAGATATACTGCCGCGTGCGCCCTTTGAACAGCGCGATATCCCGCTCCACGTGCGCCGGCTCAAACGCGATCCAATCCACCACCGCGTCGAACGATGCGCCGCCCAGCGCGCGGGATACAGCAGCCGCATCATCGATATCCACCTGCACGGTATGAACCCCGGCCGGAACAGACGCAGCTCCGCGGCCCCGGTTCAACAGAGTAAGTTCAACACCGCTCGCTACCGCCAGTCGGGTGCACGCCGTGCTGATGATACCGGTCCCGCCAATGAACAGAACTTTCATTTGTAAGTTCGCTCCCAACCCACTAATCGGCCGTAATGCGCTCCGTTACAGCGACCAGCCCTGCCGGTACTCCGGCTTGAGCAGCCCAGTCGCTTCGGCATCGTTGCGGAAGCGCATCCCCTCGGCGTCCCACGCCAGAAACTTCCCCGTCCGCTGCGCGATTACGCCCAGCAGCGCGATCTCCGTGAGCGGCGCGGCAAACTCGAAGTTACAGTTGGCCGGCGCCCCGCCTTTGCAGGCTTCTATCCACTCCATATAGTGGCCCTTAGTGCGCGGCAGAGTCTTGGCGGGTGGGTTGAGCGATCGCTCCTGTTCCGCGGAGAGGAATTTGATGCCGCCGCTGAAACCGCTCAGCAGCGTGCCTTTCTCGCCGATGAAGAGCAGGCCGTCCGCACCCAGCTCGCGGTCCGCCGCCATTCCCCACGGGCGCGGCGGCCGCAGACCGCCTTCGTACCAGACCATGCGGGCCGCCGGCCGCTCGCCGCGCGCCGGAAAGTCCCACGTGACCATCGAAGAGCTCGGGAAGCTTTCCGGGTACTTTCCGCGCTTCGACCGCGACCAACCCGGATCGGGTCGGTCGCCCTCCTCGAGCGGTTCGCGAATGACTGTGGTGGCCGCATTGACGCTCTCTGGCGCTCCCAGTTCTAGCGCCTTCACGATGATGTGAAACGCGTGGCAGGCCATGTCGCCCAGCCCGCCGGTACCGAAATCGTACCAGCCGCGAAAGTTGAAAGGGTGATAGAGAGGAAGATACGGTCGCGCCGGCGCCGGCCCCAGCCAGATATCCCAGTCGAGCGACGTGGGCACCTCGGCCTTCCTTTCGGGTCTCCGCAAACCCTGCGGCCACACCGGCCGGTCGGTCCACACGTGCACCTCGCGCACGTTGCCGATCACGCCCGATTTCACCCATTCCTCGGTGCTCACCGCCGGGTCCGTGGAGGTCGATTGCACGCTCATCTGCGTGGCGACTTTCTGCTCTCGCGCCGCCCGCGCCAGCGCCCGCGCCTCGAAGACCGTGCGCGTCATCGGCTTGGCCACGTAGACGCCTTTCTTCAGCGCGATCGCGGCGGAGGCCACCACCGCGTGGCTATGATCGGGCGTGCCCACGATCACCGCATCGATACCTTTCTCCCGCTCGAGCATCACGCGGTAATCTTTGTAGATCTTGGCGTTCGGATAGCTCTTGAAAACCGGCGCGGCGAACGCGTGGTCCACGTCGGCAATGGCCACGATGTTTTCGCTGGCGCACCCGGCCACGTAGTTCTTCCCCATTCCGCCCACGCCCACCGCGGCAATGTTCAGCTTGTCGCTGGGCGCGGTAAATCCGGCTCCCAGCACGTGGCGCGGCAAGATGCTAAGAGCCGCCGCGGTGGCGGGCACAAACCCGCGGCGTGTTAATCCGATCTTTTCGTCTGGCATAGAACCACTTGTATTTTAGAACTCCCGCTGTTCGATGTCACCAAAATATTCGAGATCGCGGCGAAGGGAGAAGACGATAAGGCAATCACTGTCCGGTAGGGCGAGAAGCGCAAGCCTATCTCTGGCAATATGGCTGCCCTGAAGGCAGTGTTGTGTTCGAGTTTCAAATGGGTCGGGGACGGGCGGGGCCGAAGCGGTCCTTACAAGGTTTTCAGGCGATTACCGCTAGCGGACGACTGTATCGCCCACGAGAAGGTGGGCGGGCCGGAGATGGTCCATGTCGCCTGTTGGGCGCATTCGTGCCGAGGTCTGTTCGAGGCCCGCGAGTTGGCACCTGGCGAGATCGTGCCAAGGAGATTGTCGAACGCATTGACGATCTATTCGCCATTGATCGCGTGGCTAGCGAGAGAGGATAGGGTTTTCGCGGCACGCCATCGATTACAGGCTGCACATGCGCCAGAACTGCTCAGCACGTCAAGGAAGAGTTGGCGGCAGCACAGCAGCAAGCGCTGCCTGCCAGCAAGCTGGGCAAGGCGGTGGCGTACGCGCTCGGACTATGGCCGAGGCTGATTTTTCTCCGATATCCGGAAGTGGAACTAAGCAACAACCTGGCTGAGAACTCCTCCCCGGCAAGCGGCACACGGAGAGCGAGGGGTAGACCAGGTACCGTTCTACAAAACATAAGCGCGTAGCATCCACCAGACCAGAAACAGGGCGATGATGGCGACTACAAGATAGCGAATCCACTGGCGGGCGGTTTTCGGTTCGGTGCGGTTGTCCACGCGTTGATCGTAGCAAGTTGGAAGCCGGGGACTGGGCCCAAGCTAAGACGTCGGGCGGCACCATCCCACCCGGGCGCGGGGAGGGCACTGGAGGGACGGAGGCTGGCCAGACACCAGGAGGGAAGGGCCCACGAAGAGCAAAGTGGTCCGCGCCCCTCTGTCCGTCCCCACTGACGGCCTTGTCTGCAACGCAGCGTGTGGCCAGGTATGATGAGGCTCAGGCCATAGGTGCAGCAGGCAGATTTAGGGTGCCTAGCGGTTTTTCGCTCGTTGGTCTGATCGACGGTCACCGGGCCGCCCATGCCGTGGTTATCCAGTAGTACTTCTTCCCTTCAGATCTTTTTCGGCCCCCGACGTGCCTGGAACCACGTCCAAGCCCAAGGGAGCACCCCGGAAATACCAAAAGGGGCCGTTATCCTGCGCGGTGACAGTGTTACAGGTGGAGGTCGGATTCCAACAAGCCCTGTTTGCCTGGGGGGTGGGGTTTATCGGTGAGTGGTTCGCGGCAGGGATATGGATTGTAAAAAAGCAGCCCTGCGAATCGGCGAACCGCGGGATACGCTTCGCCGCGCAAACCGCTAAACTCAAGATGGATGACAAAACAGCAATTGATTGAGAAGGTCGCGGCCAAGACCGAATTGAAGACGTCCGAGGTTGAGGTCGCAGTGGACTCCGTCCTGGCGCTGATCGCCGAGGCCCTCCAAGCGAACGAACGGGTAGACCTGCGCGGGTTTGGCAGCTTCGTAGTGAAAGAGCGGAAGGAGCGCCAGGGTCGCAACCCTCGCACCGGGGAAACCATTAAGATCGCCGCGAAACGGGATGCGAGCTTCAAATCCAGCAAAGAACTGACGGGAAAATTGGCGCAGATCGAAGCGGTTTCGGCGCCGGAAGAGGCCGTATGATGCCGGTGCGAGAATCAGGTCAGGTTGGGGGTGCAGTTTGGCTGAGGTAAGGCTCCAGGAAGGCGAGACGGTTGAAAACGCGCTCCGCCGCTTCAAGAGACAGGTCATTCAGGAGAACATCATCGGTGAAGTCAAACGCCACTCGTTCTACTTGAAGCCCGGCCAGAAACTCCGAGTCAAGCAGGCATTGGCCCGCAAACGCAACCGTAAGAAGGCTCGCAGGGATAGCGAGTAGGGCTGGGAAACGAGTGCCGGTTCCCCGGTCGTCTCTCTCTCTGACCCAGAGGGAGGAAGGCATCGGAAGCCGTCGAGCTCGAGGGGCACGCCGTCCAAGTTCCCGGCGCGATCGATCAGTCCTTCCACACCTCGGTGCACGCCATGCACTGGGAGTGGACGAGGAATCTGTATTGGACGGCCGACGCCATAACCGTGCTGCGCGACGGCGAACCCGACCGTGTGGCAGCCCTGGCCGCGAAATCCGCCATGCGCGCGCAGCTCGCGGGCGTGCTGGCCGCGCTGGCAGCCATACGGCCGCGTGCAGGCCGGGGGCGCAGCGATTCAAGCACGGGACTCCGCCGGGCGACTTTCTTCAGATCGCGCGCGGATCGCATCCGGAATGCCGGATAAATCCTGACGGATGAAGGCGGGAGAGCCGAGCCGTTGGTGTATTCTTTCTGCATGGCTGCACTACCGCGATTTTCTCTCCTCCTCCCGCAAGCCTGTTCCCACTCCGCGGACCGGGCTGGCACCGCTCTGCAATCCGAAACGCAATACGGGGGGGAGTAATGGCGATCATCGCTGTTCTTGGGCGCAAGGGCGGCATCGGCAAGTCCACTATCGCCGGCAATCTGGCGGCGGAGTTCGCCGCCATGGGACGAACCGTCGTGGTGCTGGATGCCGATCCGCAGCACAGCCTGGTGGCCTGGGCGTCGCTGGGCCAGGGGATGCTCTCGCACTCGGTGGAAAAAGTGAAGGCGGATAGCGCCGCGGCTCTGGAGGCGCGCGCCCGCAAGGCCGAGAAGACGGCCGACATCGTGATCATCGACACGCCGCCGGGGATGCCCGAGACCGCCTACCTGGCCGCGCTGGCCGCCGACCTGGTGCTGCTGCCGTGCGGCCCCTCGCCGCTCGATCTGCTGTCGCTGAAGGACGCGCTGGGCCTGGCGCTCAAAGCCCGAGCCGAGCGGCGCTCCAAGAAGCCGCGCATCCGTTTCGTGCCCTCGCGGGTGCCCCTGAACACGAACCTGGGGCGCAATCTCGGCGCCGCGCTGGAGAAGATGGGGAAAAAGGTGCTGCCGCCGATCGGCCAACGGATCGCGATCGCCGAAGCCGTGACCGAGGGCCTGACGGTCGCGGAGTACGCACCGAACTCCGTGGCCCACGCGGAGTTTGAGGCGCTGGCGAGGGCGGTGGAGAGGATTTTGGGAAGATGAGGGGCGCCTGGATCCAATTTTGCGAAAGAGGCGTAGGGAACTGAACCGAGCGGCCGAGTTCCGAGTGGCCCCTAACCCACCGCCATTGAAGTTGATTCGAAGCCATATCTACACGTAGGCGACATTCCGTCAAAGTGGATCGCCGGACCCCTGGCGCGTTTCCGAGGACTAGCCCCTCAGGCTGCCTATCGCGTGGTGAAACCCACAGATAAAGCGGCAGCTCACGGAAGTATGCAGTTAAGCTTTACAGTTTACCTGTAGATATGAGATATTGATCTGGTGAGCAGTCGAAAGTCTTCTACTCAGACCCGGCTCGCTTCGATGCTCGCTGCCGAGATCCGTACGGTAGGCGGCAAGCTCAAGCGGCGTTTACGCGAGCATGGGGGACGCATCGATCTGACGCCGTCACAGGTTTCTGTTCTTCTTCGACTGGAGAAGGATGATTCG
>CAYRWE010000021.1:0-36185 GCA_964427655.1 uncultured Solibacteraceae bacterium
GGTCCAGGCTTTCACGGGCATCATGCTGGCCCTCAATTACGCGCCCACGCCCGGCGACGCCTACAACAGCTTGCGTTATATCGTCACCGAACTGACCGGCGGACGTCTCATCCGCGGCCTGCACCATTGGGGCGCCAGCATGATCATCGTAGTGGTGGCCTTGCACATGATCCAAGTCTTTCTCTATGGCGCGTACAAGAAGCCGCGCGAAACCACCTGGATCGCCGGCGTATTACTGTTCCTCCTGACGCTGGCTTACGGCCTCACCGGTTACCTCCTGCCCTGGGACAACCGCGCGTACTGGGGCACTGTAGTCGTGACCCAGATCGCCGGCAGTGCGCCGATTCTCGGGCCGCTCCTCACGCGCCTGCTCGGTGGGGAGGGCGCGGTGGGTGTCGTCACCTTCGCCCGCTTTTACGGATTGCACGTTCTGCTGTTGCCGCCCGCCACCCTGGCGCTCATCGTCGTTCACATCTACCTGGTGCGCAAGCACGGTGTTACCCCCGTGCCGGCCGACGAGAGCCTGCCGCCAAAGGCTTTCCACCCCGGCCAGACCTTCAAAGACACCCTCGCCATCTTCGCTGCGTTCGTCATTCTGTTCACCATGGCGGTGGCCGCGCGCGTGCCGCTCGAACAACTGGCGGACCCATCCGACACAACCTACATCCCGCGCCCCGAGTGGTATTTCCTGTTTTTGTTCCAGACGCTTAAGCTGTTCAGTGGCCCACTCGAGGTGGTGGGTGCGGTGGTGCTGCCGGGCCTCGCAGTCCTCGCCCTGATCCTGGTGCCTTTCATCGACCGCGGCCGAATGGTCAAAGTGACGCGCCGGACCGCGGCGTTCTGTTTCGTGGCCCTTGCCGCGGTAGGCTGGACTGGGCTTACGGCGGCTGCCGTAATCACCACGCCACGCCAGGACCAGGCCGCGCAGATCGATTATTCCGGCCCCACTGAGTGGCTGCAACTTTCTCCGGCGGAACTCTCCGGCGTAACATTGTTCCGCCAGGAAAGGTGCGCCGATTGCCACGCGATCGGCGGCGGCGGAGCGGCGTCCGTCCCGGACCTCACCCGCATCTCCATTCATAAGGACGCCGGCTGGATGATCGAGCACTTCAAGCATCCCTCCGCCATGCGCCCCGGTTCGTCGATGCCGCCTATTCGCCTGAACGACGGGCAATTGAATTCCCTGGCCGCGTTCCTGTTGCGGCTCAATCCGAAGAACGCCTCTGCGCTTCAGGAAGCACCCGATTTCGCCGCGCAGGGCGCCAGCGTCTATCAGGCGAATAATTGCGACATGTGCCACAAGGTTAACGACGTCGGCGGGACCATAGGCCCTCCGCTGAACGGCCTCTCCAAGCGGCGCAGCCGTAGTTGGGCGGAGCGGCATTTCGCCGACCCCACCAAACTGGTCCCCGGCTCCGCGATGCCACCCTACCGATTTTCCTCCCAAGATATGGGAAACCTGATTTCGTACCTGTTCACTTTGCCTGAACAGTAGCCGGCGGAAAGCCGCGGCCCTATTCCGCCGGAGGGGCCGCCTGACCATCCAGCCGGAGGCTCGCCACGGTTTCCAGATGGTAGGTCTCGGGGAACAAATCTACCAGCGTCATGCCGGCGATGCGGTACCCGCCGGCCACCAGGCCTGCTAGGTCGCGCGCCAGCGTGGCCGGGTCGCAAGAGACAATCGTCAGGGCGCTCGGGCGGAGTTCGGTCAGACGGCGCACCACGGTTTTGCCCAGGCCGGCGCGCGGCGGATCGAGGAGCACGAATTCGGGGGCGTGGTCCAGCGCCTCCAGGTAGGCCTCGGCCGTGGCGCGCTCGGTTCTGAGATGGAGCAGGCCGGCGCGTTCGGCGTTGAACGCGAGGTCGCGGGCCGCAAACGAACCCGATTCCACGGCGGTCACCTGGGCGAACCGAGCGGCCAGCGCGAGCGAGAACAGGCCCACGCCGGCATAGAGGTCCAGAGCCGTCTCGCCGCGCGCCTCGCCAAGGGCGCTATCCACGAGTTGGCCGGCGAGGTACCGGTTCACCTGGAAAAACGCGCCGCGGCTCACGCGGAACCGTTCCTGGTAATCGAGCGCGCCCTCCACCAGCCCGGGGATTCGTTCGGCGCACCAATCGAAGAAGCGGCGGGCCACCGGGCGGTCGCTTTCAAGCACGTTCAACTGCACCTGGCGCTCATCGGTGAAAACTTCGAATAAGCGGATGAAGCGCGGCCAGCGGGGATCGTGCAGCATTTCCGCGAGAATGCCGATAGTCTCATTGATATGCGGCGAAGCGATGGGACAGCGATCGATGGCGCAGAGGCGGTGCGAGCGCGACTCGAGGTAGCCCAGGCTGCCGTTCTCGACATGCAGTTGCACGCGGTTGCGGTAGCCCCAGGGGTCGGCCGAGACAGTCGCAATTTCGGCCGGGGGATCGAGTTTGCCGAGCCGCCGTAATTCCTCGGCCAGGATGGCGCGCTTGGCCGCGAGTTGGTACTCGTACGCGGCGTGCTGGTAATGGCAGCCGCCGCAGCGTCCGAACCACGGACAGGGCGCTGGCACGCGCTCGGGGGCCGGGTCCAGCACCTCGAGCGCGCGGGCGTGCACCAGGCCGGGCCGTTCGCGCTCCGCGCCGGCGCGGATACGCTCTCCGGGCAGCACGAAAGGCGCCAGCACCACGCGGCCATCCAGGCGCGCCAGGCCGTCGCCGCCGTAGACCAGCTTCTCCACGGTTATCTCGAAATTGCTTACGATAAGATTTACTCCCGTCCTTATCATGAAAACACGAGTCTTCTCCGGAATGCAGCCTTCCGGGAATTTGCATATCGGCAATTACCTGGGCGCGCTCAAAAACTGGGTGCGCATTCAGGACGAATATGAGTGCATCTTCTGCATCGTGGACCTGCACGCCGTCACGTTGCATCAGGATCCCGCCGCGCTGCGGGCCAAGATTGCGGAGATCGCGGCGCTCTACCTGGCCGCGGGCATCGATCCGCAAAAATGCTCGATCATGGTGCAATCGGCCGTGCCGGCGCACGCCGAGCTGGCGTGGATGCTGACCTGCGTCACGCCGGTCGGGTGGCTGGAGCGCATGACCCAGTACAAAGCCAAGGCCGCCAAACAGGAATCGGTGGGCGATGGCCTGCTGCAATACCCCGTGCTGATGGCCGCCGACATTCTGCTCTACCAGGCGGGCATCGTTCCCGTGGGTGAGGATCAGGCGCAGCACCTCGAGCTGACGCGCGACATCGCGCAGCGCTTCAACAGCCTGTATGGCGAGACCTTCGTGGTGCCCGGCACCAGCCTGCCGGCGGTGGGCGCGCGCATCATGGGCCTCGACGATCCCACCCAGAAGATGAGCAAATCGGAGACCGGCGCGAACCACGCGGTGGCGCTGCTCGATCCGCCGGACAAGATTCGCAAAACGATCATGCGCGCCACTACCGATTCGAACCCGGCGGTGGATTTCGAAAAGGCCGGCCCCGGCGTGCTCAACCTCGTGTCGATCTACCAGGCTTTCGCAGATGCGAGCGACGAAGAGATCAAGCGGCGCTTCACGGGGTTGCGCTACGGCGAGTTGAAAAAGCAGGTGGCCGACATGGTGATCGCGCACCTGGAGCCGTTTCAGGAGCGCTACCGGCGCATCACCGCCGAGCCGGGATACCTGGCTGGCGTGCTGCGCGAGGGTGCCGGGCGCGTGGCGCCCATCGCCGATTCCACCGTTCGCCTGGTCAAGGAGCGCATGGGTCTCTATACCTGAGATTGTCTTCGCCCCATGGGCGCCTCCAGCACGAAAAAACGTGCGCGAGAAAAGTGAGCCAAAAGCCCGGTCCCGGCAACTAATTCTCTCGAATGCCCAGTGAAATTCGAGTCTGGAGGCGCCGGGAGCCGCGCCTGTTCCATGCCATCACGGCGGTACTGCTAGCCCAAACGATAGTATGTCTCGTGTTCTGGTGCGCCTCAGCGTGGCGTCTGCATGTCCGAAAGTTGAGTTTCGTTCGCGGCGGCGGCGCGGCCAGCCGGACTCTCCCACAACCCCTGCCGCCACCCATGGGCGCGCTGGTGCTGATTCTGCTGCCTTCGGTGACGTGGATCGTGGCGCTCGCAAAGACGCGGCGTCTGACACCCGAAGAGCAGCGGTTGGCGGAGCGCTGGGGCGACCCCTATGATGAAGAGGAATGGGCCTCGGCGATCCAAGCCCCCATTCCCCGGCGGCCACCGGGCCAAGCGCGCGAGGCCGTGCCCGGCACGTTCGTCGAGAAGCCCGAAGCGGCTTGCGCCGGATCGGCGCCCGGCAGCGGGCTGGCGTTCCAGCGGTTTATCGCAACCTGGTCGCCACCGCTTTGGCCGCATCGGCCACGGGCACGTCGATCCCCTGGCGGGTCTTGCGATCCACCAGTTCCACCAGGCCCTTTACCAGCTTCTTGCCTGCCACAATACGAAACGGCACGCCGATGAGATCGCCGTCTTTGAACTTCACCCCGGGCCGCTCGTCGCGATCGTCGAGCAGGGCGTCCAGCCCCAGGGCCAGGCAATTCTGGTAAATCTCCCGCGCTGTGTCCATGTGCGCCGGATCGGAGTTGTTGGCCGGAGTGATCACCACCTCGAAGGGCGCGATGGCGTGCGGCAGGATCATGCCGTCCTTATCGTGGAAAAGTTCGATGGCGGCGGTCAGGATGCGCTCGATGCCGATCCCGTAGGATCCCATGATGGGTGTGATCTCTTTGCCGTCGGCATTGAGCACGCGCAATCCCATGGATTCGGAGTACTTGTATCCCAGCTTGAAGATGTGGCCGATCTCGACGGTCTTAACGATCTCCAGCGGGCCGCCGCAGCTCAAACATCGATCGCCTGGGGCCGTCTGGCGCAGGTCGCGAACTTCGGCCTGGAAATCTTCGCCCAGGGTGACGTTGCGCAGGTGATAGTCGTCGCGGTTGGCGCCCGCGATCATGTTGCGGCGGCCCACCAGGGCCTGGTCCGCGAAGATGGTCATGTTGCCGGCGCCGATCGGGCCGAGCGAACCGGCGTCCGCGCCGAACCACTCGCGAATCTCGTCGGGCCGCGCGGGGCGGTATTCTGGGTCGCCCAGGATCGCGCCGGCCTTGGTTTCGCTGAGCTGATGATCGCCGCGCAGCAGCACCAGCACGGGTTTGCCATCCGCCACCAGCACCAGGCTCTTCATCTGCGAGGTTTCGGGCAGTCCCGTGAATTCGGCCACTTCGGCGATGGTCTTGCGCCCCGGCGTGTGGAACGGCTCGGGCGCGAGGTCGCCTTCTGGATCGGGTGCGGTCGGCGAAACGGGCACGGAAACGGCTTTCTCCAGGTTCGCGGAGTAGCCGCAGGATTTGCAGACCGCCACCAGGTCCTCGCCCGCATCCGTGGCCACCATGAACTCGTGCGACTGGCTACCGCCCATGGCGCCCGAATGCGCCTCTACCGCCAGGTACTTTAGGCCGCAGCGGTCGAAAATACGGCAGTAGGCCTGGTAATGCTTCTCGTAGGCTGTATCCAGGCCGGCCTGGTCGAGGTCGAAGGTGTAGGAATCCTTCATTAGGAACTGGCGCACGCGCAGCAGGCCGGATTTGGGGCGCGGTTCGTCGCGGAACTTGGCCTGGATCTGGTACCAGATCTGGGGAAGCTGCTTGTAACTGCGCAGCTCGCCGCGCGCGATTACGGTCATGACCTCTTCTTCGGTCATGCCCAGGCAGAGGTCTCGCCCGAAACGGTCCTTCAGGCGGAACATATTGTCGCCCATGATGTCCCACCGGCCGGACTCCTGCCACACCTCAGCCGGGTGCAGCATGGGCAGCGCCATTTCCTGGCCGCCGATGGCGTTCATCTCGTCGCGCACGATCCGCTGGATCTTCAGCAGCGAGCGTTGCGCCAGGAACAGGTAGCTGTAGATGCCCGCCGAAAGCTGCCGGATATAGCCGGCGCGCAGCAGCAACTGGTGACTGGCGACTTCGGCTTCAGCCGGAGTCTCGCGCAACGTAGGAATATACAACTTGCTCCAGAGCATAGGGTTGGAAAGGGAAAAACCAATTCTAGCATGTTAAAATTGATCGACTCTCTAATTAGAACCGCGACCTGCGCGGCCAGTGTGCGGAGGGTCTATAGATTATGACCACAGCGGAAAAAATGGCCAGGCCCCTGGCGGAAATCGATCCGGAAGTTTACCAGGCGATCCAGCACGAGGTGGAGCGGCAGCACTCGCAGCTCGAATTGATCGCCAGCGAGAATTTCACCTCCGAGGCGGTGCTCGAGGCCACCGGCAGCGTTTTCACCAACAAGTACGCGGAAGGCTACCCCGCCAAGCGCTACTACGGCGGCTGTGAGTTTACCGACATCATCGAGAACCTGGCTCGCGACCGCGCCAAGCGCCTTTTCGGGGCCGAGCACGCCAACGTGCAGCCGCACTCCGGCTCGCAGGCCAATCAGGCTGCCTACGCCGCCGTGCTGGCCCCCGGCGACACCGTGATGGGGCTGAACCTGGCTCACGGCGGCCATCTGACGCACGGCCATCCGTTGAATTTTTCCGGCAAGACCTACCACGTGATCCCCTATGGCGTGCGCCGGGAAGACGAGCGCATCGATTACGACGAGATGGAGCGGCTGGCTCACGAGCACAAGCCCAAGCTGATCGTCGCCGGTGCCAGTGCCTATCCGCGCATCATCGATTTCGCGCGCATACGGGCCATCGCCGACGCCGTGGGTGCGCTCTTCCTGGTGGACATGGCGCACATCGCCGGGCTGGTGGCGGCGGGTCTGCATCCCAACCCCTGCCAGTATGCCGATATCGTCACCTCCACCACGCACAAGACCTTGCGCGGCCCGCGCGCCGGCATCATTTTGTGCAAGGAGAAGTTCGCCGCGGCCATCGATAAGTCCGTGTTCCCCGGCGTGCAGGGCGGCCCGCTGGTGCACGTGGTGGCGGCTAAGGCGGTCTGCTTCCAGGAAGCCCTTCAGCCAGAATTCGCGGCCTACCAGAAGCGCGTGGTCGCCAACGCCCGCGTGCTCGCCGAAAGCGTGGCGGGGGCCGGTTTCCGCGTAGTTTCCGGCGGCACCGATACGCACCTCGTGCTGATAGACGTCTTCTCCAAGGGTCTGCGGGGCAGGGAAGCCGAGAAGGCCCTCGACCGCGCACGCATCACCGTCAACAAGAACGCCATCCCCTTCGACACCAACCCGCCGCTCAACCCCAGCGGCATCCGCGTGGGTTCGCCGGCCGTGACCACACGCGGGTTCGGCGAGGGCGAGATGCGCGAGGTGGGCGCGCTGATCGGGGAAGTGCTGCACCACATCGACGACGAAGCTACGATCGCCGCCGTGCGCGCCCGCGTGGGCGCCCTGGCCGATCGCTTTCCGCTGTATGCCTGGAAGCTGGCGCCCGTCGCCAGCCGATGATCATCCAACGCCCATGGCGCTGCACATCGTGATCGACGCCCGGCGCATCCGGGATTTCGGGATCGGCACCTACATTCGCAGCCTGGTGCATGCGCTGGGCGCCATCGACACCGTCAACCGGTATACGCTCGTGAGCGCCGAGGCCGAAGTGCGCACGCTCGCCGGTCTGCCCGAGAACTTCCGGATCGTGATCTACGCGCGCAGCGATCAGGATGCACTCGATAATGTGCTCTTCCCCGCGTTTGTGCACGGCCTGGGGCCCGACCTGGTGCACATTCCGCTCAATCATGTGCCCGTCCTGATGATCCGACCCTACGTGGTGACCATACACGATATGGCCAACCTGTTTTTCGAAGAGGCCCACTCACGCGCGCGTATGCAATTGCGGCGCTTCCGTTTCCGGCGCGGTCTGGTGCGCGCCAGCCGCGTCATGGCCGTTTCGGAGGCCACCAAGCGCGATGCCGAAGCCTTCCTCGGCTTTCCCTCCAACCGCATCCGGCGCGTCTATAACGCCCCCGATCCGGGGTTTCTGGAACACTCCCACACGCGCGACGACCAGCAGCGCATCCTCGAGCGCTACCAGATCACCTATCCCTATCTGCTGTATGCCGGCAACATCCGGCGCCACAAGAACGTGCCTCGCCTGGTCGAAGCCTTCGCCGTCGTGCGCGAGCAACTGGCCGGGCATCCTCTTTACAAGGACCTGCGGCTGGTCATCATCGGCGACACCATCTCGCAGTACCCGGCCGTGCGCCAGACGGTCATTAAGAGCCGCACCGAGCACGTGGTGCGTTTCCTGGGCTTCGTCCCCTTCGATACCCTGCGCTGCTTCTACGAATCGGCGGCCGCTTTTGTGTTCCCGTCGCGCTACGAAGGCTTCGGACTGCCTCCGCTCGAAGCCATGGCCTGCGGCGCGCCGGTGGTGACCTCGAACATCAGCTCGCTCCCTGAAGTGGTGGGGGATGCCGCCGTCCTGGTGAACCCGGAAAACGTCTTCGATATCGCGCGCGGCATTCGCGACGTATTGCTCGACGATAAGCTGCGCGCGGACCTGATCTGCCGCGGCCGCCAGCAGGCCGCCCGCTTCAGTTGGGAGCGCACCGCCCGCCAGGTGCTCGAGATCTACCAGGAAGCCGCCCGCGAACAATAGCGCCCGCGGCTTGCTAACATGCTAGCCATGTTGAAATCCTTGTGGGCGCCCGCCCTCTGCCTGGGCATGGCCGCGCTGCCGGCGATGGCCCAGGAATACAAGATCGCGGTGGTCGGATTGGTTCACGCGCACTATTCGGGCAACCTGCCGCGTATGCTCGATAACCCCCGCGTCAAGCTGGTGGGCATTGCGGAGACCGTCCCGGATCTGGTGGCCGAGGCCAAACAGAAGGCCCCAGGGGTCCCCTTCTTCGACGATTACAAGAAGATGCTCGATCAGACCAAGCCCGATATCGTGTGGGCCTTTGTCGAGAACAACCGCCACCTGGAGATCGCCAAAGAGTGCGCCCCGCGCAAGATCAACCTGATGTTCGAGAAGCCGCTGGCCTCCACCTACAAGGATGCGCTGGCCATCGCCGAGCTGGCCAAAAAGTACAACATCAAGGTGATGTGCAACTACCAGATGGCCTGGTGGCCCACCAACACCGAAGCCAAGAAGCTGGTGGATTCGGGCGCCATCGGCAAGCCCTGGCGGCTGCACGGCATCGTGGGGCACGGCGGACCGGGTTCGACCGGCACGGGCCGCTTCTTCTTCGGCTGGCTCACCGATCCGGTGAAAAACGGCGGCGGCGCTCTGGTGGATTTCGAATGCTACAACGCCCTGTGGTCGCTCTGGTACATGGGCCGGCCGGAGAGCGTCTACGCCGACGCCATCCACCTGCGCCCCGAGACCTTCCCCAAAGTGGAAGACTCCGCGACCATGGTGCTGCACTATCCGACGGGTATGGGTGTCTTCGAGGGAAGCTGGGACCTGCCGCGCAATTTCCAGGACGTGGAAGTCTTCGGCTCCTCCACCGGTCCGGATGGCAAACTGGTGCGGGGCAGTGTCTACATGACGCAAGAGGGAATTGAGCTGCGCCCCGAGCGCGGCCCGGCGAAACAGGTCGATGTCGCCCCGCTTCCGCCGGCGCAGACCGGCCCCATCGCCCTCATGGTGGATGCCATCGAGCACAATAAGCCCATTGAAGGCATTACCGCGCTCGATATCAACCTAGGAGTTGTCGAGATCATCGAAGCCGCCAAGGAATCGGTGCGGACGGGGCGCGCGGTCAAGCTGCCCGCGAAATAGCGTCCCTGCGAATGGGCGCACGCGCAAAAAGGCGGACGCCCCGTTGGCGCCTGACAATATACAGTTTACGGTGTACCCTGATGATTAGGAGCTTCAAGCACCGGGGTCTGAAGCGGCTCTATGAGCGCGGCGACCGGAGCGGAATTCGCCCGGACTTGTTGGAGTCGGTTGAGCGAATACTTACGGTTCTCGACAGCGCCGCCGCGCCGCAAGCTCTGGATCTCCCCCGGTATCGCCTTCACGCGCTCAAAGGCGATCTGAAAGGTTTATGGTCTGTGACGGTACGCGCCAACTGGCGCATTGTTTTCCGATTCGAAGGAAATGACGCGTCTGACGTTGAACTGATTGATTACCATTGAGGGCGGAACAGACATGCCCATGAAGAACCCCGTGCATCCCGGCCGCATCGTCCGGCACGATTGCCTTGAGCCTCTGGGCCTGTCCGTGACCGCTGGGGCAAAGGTGCTTGGCGTCACCCGGCAGACGCTCACCAAGATCGTCAACGGCAAGTCAGGCATCAGCCCGGAGATGGCGATCCGGCTCACCAAGGCTTTCGGCAGCACGGAAGAGACCTGGCTGCGCATGCAGCTTGCCTACGACCTGGCCGCGGCCCGCAAGGATGAAAGCAAAATCAAGGTGCGCCGCCAGCGCGTCCCGCAAGAATTGCGATGCAGTGACGCGTGACAAGTCAGCACGGAAGGAAAATCCCGGGTAAGGTGGGAGCGGCAGTGGTTTTCGGTATGAAGGGAATTTCTCGCCCGTGTCGCTTCACATATAGGTCCTCTATGCGACGACCGCCGAATTGCGCCCGAGTCCTCCGGTAACCGCTTTTATGAGCCAGAGTGCTGCCGAAAACAAATGGGACTATGCTGATTTCTGATGCCCAGGTACTTTAGCCGCCTGCTTTTTGTTCTTCTTTCAGTGGCCCTGTCGGCGGACGCGCAAACGTTCGTTTACAGCGGTCGTGAATACCTGAAGCGTGGCACGAGTTGGGCGCAAATAAGAGAAGTCGACGCAAGGACAGGCCGCCGAGTGCGCCTTACGAGCACTCGTCGCAGCCATTGGGAGCCATGGTGCAGTCCCGATGGTCGATCAATTCTATTCAATTCCCAACCGATGACGGGAAGAAGGATCATCGCTGTGTGCACAACGATGTAAGGTTCGATACTCGGCCTGGAAATGGCTGGAACCGTCCGGGTGTCCGCTTACATCCGCTAACTAAGCCGGGCTCGTCCGCTCAATCAGGCGCCTGTCAACGCGCGTTTACTTGGTACAGATGCCGAGCATATTGGTTGTTGACGACGCCCCGGAGATTCTCAAGATGCTGAGTGCCGCGCTGGAAAGCGCGGGATTTGAAGTCACCACAGCTCCCGACGCCCCATCCGCCCTTCAACTATGCGCGGCCAAGCAGTTCGACGCGGTACTGTGCGACGTGCGGATGCCGGGGATGACCGGGTGCGAGGTGGCGCGCTGGATGGCCCGCAACCGTCCGGCCTCGCAGGTGGTGCTGATGAGCGGCTCGGAAACCTCCTGCGACGACTGCCCCTACCTGCCGAAATGTGCGCTGATCGGCAAGCCGTTCCGGCTGCGCGAGCTGCTGGAAGTTCTCTCGCGGCACAGCCACGTGCGGGACCGTTAGCCGAGCCGGCTGCTTCCATCTGGGCCTGCTACAATTCACCTGAATGTTCCGCAAGGTACTGATCGCCAACCGCGGCGAGATCGCCGTCCGGGTCATGCGCGCGCTGCGTGAGATGGGCATCCGCTCGGTGGCGGTCTTCTCCGATGCCGACCGCACCTCGCTGCATGTCCGCATGGCGGACGAGGCCGAGCATGTCGGCCCGGCGCCTTCGGCGGAGAGCTACTTGCGCATCGACCGCATTTTGGACGCCGCGCGGAAGCACGGCGCCGAAGCCATCCATCCGGGCTACGGCTTCCTGAGTGAAAACGCCGAGTTCGCGGCCGCCTGCGAGGATGCCGGCATCGTTTTCATCGGCCCTTCGGCGCAATCCATTCGCGCCATGGGATCGAAGACCGCCGCGCGAAAGACCGCCATAGCCGCGGGCGCGCCGGTGGTGCCCGGCACCGATCATGCCTCGACCGTCGAGGACGTGCGCCTCTTCGCGCGCTCCAATGGCTTTCCCGTTCTGCTCAAGGCCGTGGCGGGCGGCGGCGGCAAGGGCATGCGGCGCGTGGATACGGAAAGCGAGTTGGAATCGGCCTTCCGCAACGCTTCGAGCGAGGCCGAGCGCGCTTTCCGCGATCCCGCCGTGTATGTCGAGAAGCTGGTCGAGAACCCGCGCCACATCGAGATCCAGATCATCGGCGACAGGCACGGCAACATGGTGCATCTGGGCGAGCGCGAATGCTCCCTGCAGCGCCGCCATCAGAAGGTGATGGAGGAGTGCCCTTCGCCGCTGGTAGTGCTGCACCCCGAGATGCGCCAGCAGATGGGCGAGGCGGCCATACGCGCGGCCGCGGCGGCGGGCTATTACAACGCCGGCACGGTGGAATTTTTGGTGGACCGCGAGCGCCGCTTCTATTTCCTCGAAATGAACACGCGCCTGCAGGTGGAGCACCCGGTCACGGAACTGGTCACCGGGCTGGACCTGGTGAAAATGCAAATCGAGATCGCCGCCGGCGCACGCCTGCACCTGCGCCAGGAGCAGATCGAATGGCGCGGCGCGGCCATCGAGTGCCGCATCTACGCCGAGGATCCGTATAACGACTTCCTGCCTTACCCCGGCAAG
Source organism: uncultured Solibacteraceae bacterium (assembly GCA_964427655.1). GTDB lineage: Bacteria > Acidobacteriota > Terriglobia > Bryobacterales > Bryobacteraceae > CAVQNQ01. The sequence goes on from CAYRWE010000021.1 coordinate 12,411, forward strand.
ATCACGCGCCTCTCGCGGCCGCTGGGGCCGGGCGTGCGCCTCGATGGCGCCATATACGCGGGCTGGACGGTGCCCATGGAATACGACCCGCTGCTGGCCAAGCTGGCCGTGTGGGCGCTGCGGCGCGAGGAAGCCACCGACCGCATGATCCGCGCGCTGGGCGAATACGACGTGGGCGGCATACGCACGAATATCGGCTTCTTCCGTCAGATCCTGGAGGACGGCGGTTTTCGCGCGGGCCAGCTTCACACCGGTTTCATCGAGGAGTTTTTCAAACGCCACCGGCCGCCCCTGCCGGGTCGCGACCTGGCCGAGGTGGCCGCGCTGGCCGCCGTCCTGCATACCCTGGCGCGCAACGGCAACGGCACCAATACGCGGGCCACCGAAGGCCCGGACCCATGGCTGGCCGCCGGAAGGAGCAAACTGCTGCGATGAAGCTCCAGGTGACGATCAACGGAATCGACGAGACCATCGAGCTCCTCGCGCCGGCGCCCGGCTGCCGTTTTCGGCTGGGGCAGGATGCGGAGCGCGCCGCCGAAGTCCAGGTGCCGGAGCCGGGAGTCTACTCGGTGCTGATGAGCGGCCGCAGCTATGACGCTCGCGTGGAGGAGCATCCGAGTGGGTTAGTGATAGCTCTTGAGGGCTATCGTTTCGAAGTGGCCGTGCGCGACCCGCGCCGACTCGCACGCGGCGCCGCCAGCAGGGGCCGGCAAGCTATCGAAAGCATCGCCTCGCCCATGCCCGGCAAGGTAGTGCGCGTGCTGGTAGCCCCTGGCGATTCAGTGGAGACGGGACAAGGGTTAGTCGTAGTGGAAGCCATGAAGATGCAGAACGAAATGAAATCTCCGCGCGCCGGGCGAGTAGTTTCGGTGGCAGCCCGCGAAGGGGCCACGGTGGCCGCCGGCGAAGTGCTGGCTACCGTGGAATAGTACACTCCGCCTACCCGTGCTCACAAACAGGTAACCTGAAACCGCCAACGACAGTCTAACTATTGTATCGTCCGTGCTTCGGGTCACAATGGGGTTGCAAGTAGTGTTGCTGGGGTCACTGGTGTGCGCCGCCGCGTGCGCCCAGGACCGCGTGGTTCCACTCACCGTGTGTGAAATCCTGCATGATTTGACTGCCAGCCAAGGGAAGAATGTGGCCGTGCTAGGCCGCTACTCTTTCCGGGAGGTCGGGAGCTGGGTAGGAGAGCAGTTGTGCGAACCGGCCGCCGGCACCGCCCCGACGCAGCTTGCATCTACTACCAGCGCCACGCCCGCGCAACTCTGGCTGGTGGAAGACCCGATCGACGGCCCACGTCTGCCTGAGCATTTCGACATGGACGCTGCCGCGGTGCACCACAAAATGGTGGAGATGGCGCGCCATACCACGCTCGGCAAGTTTCGCTTCGGCACTCCGGATTACGACCGCTGGGCGGTCATTTACGGCCGCGTCGAGCCGCGCAAAACGGACGACAAAAAGGGCGCCGCCAACCTGGTGATCCGCGGAACTGGGGTCATCGTCTTCGTGCGGGCCGATCAGTAGAAGAGCGGGGCGAGTTGTAGGCCGCGGATGGGCGCGGGCCCCACTCGTGGGCCGTTCCGATTTCTACTTGCGAGAGACGGCGAGAGGGTTGTTTCCGATTTCCGGTAATGCCAAATATCATTGCCTTACCCACGCGGTGCATAGGTGTCGCTGTGTTGTCGGCGTTACTGGCGTCGTGGTACGACACGAAACGCGACCGGAACTGATCGAGCGACTGGGTTTGGCGGGGCAGAAGAAGAGTTCTGAGTCACTACCCCCATCTGCGGCGCTCCACCTGCGAAGGGTTGCCACACCACCGTCACGATGTAGTCCCCAGCGCGATCCGGCAGACGGCCCTGCCCGGAAAGCGTCAACCCCAGGACGGGCACAAGCTTTCCTTGAGGGTAGCCTTGCGCCCAGCCGTGACCAGTACAGATGGAAGTAGCGAAAGACTCAACCGCCCGCCCGTCCGAGTCGCGAACATCGACGGTGAGTCCCGCACCACATGGCAAATCTCCGGTCCAGATGTCGCTTGCCGCAGAAAAGTTCTCCACCGCTAGCCGCAGCGGGATGTCCTCGCCAATAAGGTACTCGTGCTTGTCAAGAGACAGACTGACCGCGATTCCTTTCACTTGAGTACCCCACTTCCGTTCTAGCGTGGAAGACTCAACGCGGTGCAGCACGATTGCATTAGAAGTGGCCATCTCGACTTCGGGGGCATAGGGAGCGCTGAGCAGAGCTAATACTTCCACGCGCGTGTCCGCGCCCACAAAGGCACCTCTCCCCATAGTCCAGATCTTCATCCGAATCGAGCGTCCAAGGCTTGGCCCATTCTCCGTAACGTGGCACTGCCCTCCGATTTCCTCAAACCAGTTGGTGCCGTTGGACGTTCTGGTCTTTATCAACATCGGGGGACAGGAACGAGCATCCAACGGCAGAATTCCGCCCGGGTCCGAAATGTCGGCATAAAGCCAAAACGAATCATCTCCGTAAAAGATATCGCCGCTTGGAGACAACTTGATCGCCACGGGCTGTGGCTTCGGTGATGCCCCGATTTTCAGGGTCGTGTTTCCTGAGTCGAATGTTCCAGGATAGTACGCGTCGATGTGCACCACTGAGCAAACATCGCCCAACAAGCTTCCGGCCCACATGGAGAACCCGAACCCATTAAGGGTGCCACCTTCCTGACAGGCGGTGCTGCCCACGCTAACGGAATCCCAGCTCACGATCAGGTATGCCGTCTGGCCTGTCGCAATCGTGATTGGTGGCTGGCTCCGTGGTTTTCCGTCGGCATCATAATTAAGGCAATTCGTCGTCCAGATAGTGTGCCCGTGCCGATAATCGCCGAAACCAACCCACCCGGCACCGTGAGGCACACAAGCACTGGCACCAGGCCGAAGAGTACAGGACCGTGACGAAATGTTCTGAAAGGTAACTATTACCCTTTCGTTCGGAGGGTTGTTTAGGAATCGGTAAGAAGCCTCCAGGTCAGCGGCACTGCAAAAGTTCGCGGTCTCCTGGGCGAAGGAAGTTGGTGCGCAAGCGAGACAGGCGGCCAGCAAAAGCATGTTCACGGCAAGCCAGCGCAATTGGCACTCTTGCAATTTGAAGCACATCGCCGCTAGCATATTAGAAACCAAATTGTACCGCTTGGTTTCTCACGGCATAAAAAACCCCCTTACCGAAAAACTGGAGCGGCAATCGTCAACCCACACAGCGGTCGTCCCGAAAGGGACCCATTTGAGACGGGCCGTAAGCGGCGCTGGGCGTTCGCAGCCCGCTCATCTCTTCGCGCTTACTTCTCCCCCGTCGCCAGCACCGTTTCCAGGTAAGGCGCTTCCTGCTCCTTGTGCACGACGGCGATCTCCACGTTGCGGAAGCCGGCATCCTTCATGAAGCGCTCCAGCTCCGGCTCCGTGAAGCCGAGCCAGAGATCGGCATACATCTCGCGCGCCTCCTCGAAGTGATGGCGGTTGAGATCGAGAATGGCTATGCGGCCGCCGGGCTTGAGAATGCGGAAAGCCTCCGCCACGGCCCGCTCGGGATGGATGGCGTGGTGCAGCGCCTGGCTAAAAAAGGCCAGGTCCACAGTGCCGCCGCGTATGGGCACATCTTCCAGATCGCCGAGGCGGTACTCGAGGTTAAAGATGCCGTGCTCGCGCGCCATCTCCGCGCCGAATTCCACCATTTTCTCGGAATTGTCGATGGCGATGACCTTCTTCGCACGCTGCGCCATCAGTTGGGAAATGCTACCTTCGCCCGCGCCGAGATCGGCGATCACCAGGGGCGGCATGAGCTTGAGGAGCGCCTCGGCGATGCCCTTCCACGAGCGGCCGGGCACGTACTGGCGGCCGAACTTGCCCGCCAGCTCGTCGAAATAGTGGCGCATGCGGTCCTGGCGGCGGCGCAAGGCCAGGCGCAGAGCCTGGCGGTCGGATTCCACTTCGGGGACCTCACCGGCCGCCGGCCGCAGCACGTCCATCAGCGCGGGAGGCGCGGTCAGCCGGTAGAAGGCATTCTTTCCGGTACGACGGGCATCCGCCAGGCCGGCCTGCTTCAACTGCGCCAGGTGCGTGGAGATCTGGCTCTGCCCCTGCGCGAGGATCTCCTGAAGCTCGGAAACGGAAAGCTCTTCGCGATCGAGCAGGAGCAGGATGCGCAGCCGGTTGGCATCGGCCGCCAGCCGCAGCGATTTCAGGATTGACGCCATTCTTGTATTCGCTTAACATCAATGTATCAAGATTTCTTGATACGAGAGGTGCATATTATGGGCATGGCAACATTGAACGCCGCGGGAACCGATTTCAAAGTGGCCGATCTTGCGCTGGCCGATTGGGGCCGCAAGGAAATTTCCGTCTCCGAATTCGAGATGCCGGGCCTGATGGCGATTCGCCGCAAGTACGCGCAGGAGAAACCGCTCCAGGGCGTGCGTGTCAGCGGCTCGCTGCACATGACCATTCAGACCGCCGTGCTCATCGAAACGCTGTGCGACCTGGGCGCCGCGGTCCGCTGGGCGAGCTGCAACATCTTCTCCACGCAGGATCACGCCGCGGCCGCCATCGCCGCCGCCGGCGTACCGGTCTTCGCCTGGAAGGGCGAATCGCTGGAAGATTACTGGTGGTCGACCTACCAGGCGCTCAGCCATCCAGGCGGCAAGGGACCCCAGCTCATCGTGGACGATGGAGGCGATGCCACCCTGCTCATCCACAAGGGCTATGAACTGGAGCACGGCAGCGGCTGGGTGAACACGGAATCGGCCAGCCACGAAGAAGGCGTGATCAAGGATCTGCTCCAGCGCGTCCACGCCGAGGACGCGCAGCACTGGACGCGCATGGTGAGCGAATGGCGCGGCGTCTCGGAAGAGACCACCACCGGCGTGCACCGCCTCTACAAGATGCAGGAAGCCGGCACGCTGCTGGTGCCCGCCATCAATGTCAACGATTCGGTGACCAAATCGAAGTTCGATAATCTTTACGGCTGCCGCGAGTCGCTGGCCGACGGCATCAAGCGCGCCACCGACGTGATGGTGGCCGGCAAAATCGCGGTGGTGTGCGGCTACGGCGACGTGGGCAAGGGATCGTCGCACTCGCTGCGCGGCATGGGCGCGCGCGTGGTGGTGACCGAGATCGACCCGATCAACGCGCTGCAAGCGGCCATGGAGGGCTTCGAGGTGACCACGGTCGAGGATACCCTGGGGCGCGGCGACATCTACGTGACCTGCACTGGAAACTGCGAAATCATAACCCTGGAGCACATGGAGCGGATGAAAGACCAGGCGATTGTCTGCAATATCGGCCACTTCGACAACGAAATCCAGATGGACCGCCTGAACGCCTCCGCCGCCAGGAAGACCAACATCAAGCCGCAGGTGGATATGTACACGTTCCCGGACGGCCACTCCATCTTCATCCTGGCCGAGGGGCGCCTGGTAAATTTGGGATGCGCCACGGGCCACCCCAGCTTCGTGATGAGCAACAGCTTCTCCAACCAGACGCTGGCGCAGATCGATCTCTGGAAGAACCGCGACGCCTACAAGCCCGGCGTCTACACGCTGCCCAAGCGCCTCGACGAGGAAGTGGCGCGCCTGCACCTGGAAAAGATCGGCGTGAAGCTCACCACCCTGACGCCCCAGCAGGCGGCTTATCTGGGCGTGCCCGTCGAGGGGCCGTATAAAGCGGACCATTACCGGTATTGAGCGGCCGTGTGCGCCGCCGCGTGATAAATTAGCGACTAGCAGCCGCGGGAGGAAACTTGGCAAACAATCAACGTTATCTTTTTACCTCTGAATCCGTGACCGAAGGCCATCCGGACAAGATCGCGGACCAGATTTCGGACGCCGTGCTCGATGCGGTGCTGGCGGACGATCCCACCGGCCGGGTGGCGTGCGAAGTGCTGGTGACCACGGGCACATGCATCGTGGCCGGCGAGATCACCACCCGCACGTACGTGGACGTTCCGCGGATCGCGCGCGGCACCATCGAGTACGTGGGCTACAACGACGCGCAATACGGATTCGACTCGCACACCTGCGGCGTGCACAACCTGATTCAATCGCAATCGCCCGATATTTCGATGGGCGTGGATACGGGCGGCGCCGGCGACCAGGGATTGATGTTCGGCTTCGCCTGCGACGAGACGGCCGAGCTGATGCCGCTGCCCATCATGATGGCGCACAAGCTGGTGCGGCGCCTTTCCGAGGCGCGCCGCGAGGGCATTCTGAGCTTCCTGCGGCCCGATGGCAAGAGCCAGGTCAGCGTGGAGTACGTAGGCAACACGCCCAAGCGCATCGAGGCGGTGGTGATCTCGACGCAGCACAGCCCGGATGTTTCCATCGAGGAGCTGCGCGAGCAGGTGAAGAAGCACATCATCGATGCCGTGGTGCCTTCCGGCATGGTGGATTCCCAGACCAAGTACCACATCAACCCGACCGGCCGTTTCGTAGTGGGCGGGCCGCATGGCGACACCGGCCTCACCGGGCGCAAGATCATCGTGGATACCTATGGCGGGATGGGGCGGCACGGCGGCGGCGCTTTCTCCGGCAAGGACCCCACGAAGGTGGACCGCTCGGCCTGCTACATGGCGCGCTACATCGCCAAGAATATTGTGGCCTCGAAGCTGGCGCGGCGCTGCGAAGTGCAGCTCGCCTATGCCATCGGCGTGGCCGAGCCGGTGTCGGTTTCCGTGGACACGTTCGGAACCGGCTCGATTGCCGACGAGCGCTTCACGGGCCTGGTGCGCGACACGTTCAATCTGACGCCGCGCGCGATCATCGACCACCTGAAGCTGCGCCGTCCGATTTACCGCAAGACCGCTGCGTTCGGACATTTCGGCCGCACGGAAGACACCTTCACATGGGAAGCGACGGATAAAGCCGAGGCGCTGAAAGACCACGCGGCGGTGGCTCAGGCAGCGGCGAAGTAAGACGGGGGCGGGCGTGATCCCGCCCCAGCCAATCAGCCGAGTGAACTGTTGTAGACTCGGATCATGAAGCCGCCTCTCCGGTTAACGGCGATTATCGAAAGAGAAGACGAGGGATTTGTGTCTCTTTGCCCGGAACTCGATGTGGCCAGCCAAGGCTCCTCGATCGAAGAGGCCCGCGCGAACTTAGTGGAAGCGCTCTCGCTGTTCTTCGAGACCGCGGACGCGTCCGAGGTTACCCGGCGCTTTCGCGGCGAGATCTTTGTCACACAGGTTGAGGTTCCGGTTGGGTAGGCTTCGCGTCCTTTCGCGGGACGAGGTCTGGATACTGGAACGCACGGACTCGCCGCGGTTCGCCAGCGGGGAAGCCACCGGATTATGTATGCAAAAGCGGATCGGAGACACGACCATCACGGTTCCCGTCCCACTTCATGATCCGCTTAAACGGGGCACGCTCGTAAGCATCGTCAGACAGTCAGGGTTGTTGCGCGAGCATTTTGAGACTGAAGGCTAAGGCTACGGTTTGTGGCTAGGGCGGTTACAGGCTAGCCACGTGGATTTGGAGAATCTCCGGTAACGCCTTTTTCAGCCTCTTCGGCGAGCGACCTGCGACGCGACCATTCCGACAGAAACTTGCGAAAACTCCTCTGCTCCCACACGTCTTCTGGTTCTTTTGGCGAGGATGCTGCGTAAAACGCTTGAACCGAATCGGAAAATTCACACACGGCCTTCTTCCAATCGGAGAACTCGATCCTGTGCCGGGTACCATCGTCAGCGGTCAAGATCACCTCGTCATCAATTCGCACGACCTCGAAATCGATTCCGGAGTTACAACCGACAATCTGAACCTCATCCTGACCTTCAATCTCGAAGATGCCGTTGCCGCAGCATGGAAACAGGTATTCCGTTACAGGCTGCTCCTTCGTATGAGGCTGGGATAGGGTCCGCAGCAGGAAAAGAGCAGCAGCGCTGACGGTCCAGTCGCCGTCACTTGGTTTCACCAGGATCGAATCCCCGATTCGAAAGTCCACGCCGGAGTGTGCGCAGAGATCCGCAGCGTCGTTTATCGAGTCTATCCAGTGCAGGTTCGCTGGCCGGAGAGTGATCGTGGTCGGGTGCAGCCTGCAATAGCGGATCATTCAGCACATAATTGCAGATAACGCGCGCGCTTCGCAACGGGAATAGAGCGCATGGCTGACTCCTGCAATCGTTTGGTTCGAACTCACACCGGATTTTACAGGCTGTTTGCAAAAAGGAAACACCGGCAATTCGCAACTGTAGTCTGATCATAGAAGCGACTATGAAACCCCAACAGCAGCACATAACATTCGGCAAATGGCTGAACGCATGCCTCGTCGGCAGCGTCCTTGCCGGCTCTCTCGCCGCCCAAAGCGGGAGCGGCTTCCTGGTGCACAACCTGGTATCGGATCTGCCAAGCATCGCAGACCATCAGGACCCCAATCTGAAGAATCCCTGGGGCAACGGATTTGGAAACAGCCCTTTCTGGGTCGCCAACAACGGGACGGGAACGTCGACTCTCTACAACGGGTACGGCGTCAAGAACACGAATATCACGGTTACCATACCAGCGGCTGGCGGGGCCACGACTCCTGGACCGGTCACGGGGGTGGAGTCCAACATTTTCAGCGCCGGCGATCCTACCGCGTTCATCGTCGGCACAACGCCGGCGAATTTCCTCTTTTGCTCGCTCGACGGTGTGATCAGCGGCTGGAACGGCGCGGCGGGCACCAAGGCCGTGGTCTTGCTCGACAATTCCAAGTCGGCCGCGGTTTATACCGGGTGCACTGTGGGCGGAACTACAGCCGCCCCGCTGTTTTATGCGGCGAACGTCAACAGCGGAAAAGTGGAAGCTTATGACGCCAGTTTCAAGCCCGCGCTTACCACAGCCTTCGCAAACGCCACCGTAACTACTGCCGGACTTGTCGCCTATAACATTCAGAGCTTCGGCGGCAAGCTGTACGTAACTTATGGGATGCCGAATGCCCAGAAGAATAATGTCGTAAACGGTGCGGGCAACGGCGCCGTAGCGGTGTTCGATTTCAACGGTAACCTGATCGCCAACCTGGTTATGGGCGCTTCGCTCAACTCGCCGTGGGGAGTCGTCATCGCGCCAGCGACGTGGGGGTCGTTTGCGGGCAGTCTGTTGGTCGGTAACTTCGGCGACGGCACAATCAACGCCTTTAACGCCACGACCGGCGCGACGGCCGGGCCTCTGAAAGACACCTCGGGTAATCCCCTAGTAATTCCCGGATTATGGGCGCTGGCGGTAGGCTCCGGGGCGCAGAGCGAAGATCCCGGTACCGTGTACTTTACCGCTGGCATTGGCGGCGGGCCGAATGGGACACCCACGGCGACCGATCCCATTCAATCCCACGGACTGCTCGGCAGCATTCAGCCAGCGCCCTTCTTCCAGGCGAGCGGAACGCTGTCTTTCCTGACATTTAACAACCCGAGCCTCTCCGAACCCACTGGAATTCTGAACGCTGGCAGTCTGCTCGCCGGACCCATGGCGCCGAATACCTGGATGACCATCAAGGGCGCGGACCTCTCGCCCATCACCGCTATTTGGCAGGTGACGGGTAGCACGCTTCCGACGGCCTTGTCGAACGTGTCCGTGACTATCAATGGGGAGCCGGCTTTCGTCAGCTTCATCGGAAACCAGCAGATCAATTTCCTGACACCTGCCGACCTTCAACCGGGCGCCACACCCAACGTCGTGATAACGAGTAACGGGCTCGCGAGCGCCCCGGTCGCCAGCTCGGTGGTGCAGTTAGCGCCCGCGTTCTTTACGATAGGAACGGGAACGCAGGGAGAGAACTACATCGCCGCGACACACGCGGATGGAACGCTGATCGGTCCGTCAGCGCTCAAGGGTACGGGGGCCAATGGCGGCGAGACGATCGTGCTCTACGGCACGGGTTTCGGACCCTCCAATCCCGCGGTCTCCAACGGTCAGATCAACAGCCAGGCGCTGCCGCTGGTGATTACACCGACCGTCCTCATTGAGGGGATGGTCGCGACCGTCAAGTTCGCCGGGATCGTCTCCCCCGGTCTGGTCCAGATCAATGTTGTGGTGCCGAGCGGATTGCCGTCGGGGGATGCTCTGGTAGTGGCATTGCTCGAAAACTCGGAGACGCAGCTGAGCACCTACATCACGGCGACGGGGCAGTAGGCCCGACCCGTTTCGGTCACTCCAGCCGTGCCGCCGCGGCGTGGTCCAGGAACCACACCACGCCGCGACCCTGATGCGTGGAGATCTGGGCGGGGTACTTTTTGGGGTCGTACTCTTCGTGGAAGACCGCGCGCACGGCTTCCACTTTGTCGGCTCCGCATACCAGGAAGACCGTCTGGCGCGCCGCCAGCAGCACGCCGGGCAGCAGCGTCACGCGCCATTGGTTGAATTGCGGCGCGTAAACGGCGGCGGCGATCCCTTGGAGGTCGTCGATCAGCGGTTCGCCCGGAAACAGGCTGGCGGTGTGCGCATCGGGACCGATGCCGCGATGCACCACGTCGAACTTCGGCAGCTCGCCTTTCTGCAAGCGGAAAAAGTCGCGGATCTCCTGGGTATATTTCTCGGCGGCGGCTGCGGGCGGCAGCTCGCCAATGATGCGATGCACCTGGTGCGGTGCGATGTGCGCGGGTCCGATGAGATGATCGTAGGCCAGCTTGTAATTGCTGGCGGGGTCCGCGGGCGGCACCATGCGCTCGTCCACCCAGAACAGATGGACCCGGTCCCACGAGAAACCAGAGGCGGCCAGCCGCGCGAAGAGCAGCTTGGGCGTGGAGCCGCCCGAAATCGCCAAGGTGGCGAACTTCTGCTCCGCGAGCGTCTCTTCTAGAATCGCGATGATGTGGCGTGCCGCAGCCTCGGCGGCGGCCGGTGGATCGTCGAGAATATGAAATCGGGCGCTCATTAGTCCCCCGCATTCGCGAGCTGCGCGGCAGAAGCCAGCGAGCGCTCGAAGATAACGTCGCGGCGCACGATTCCCAATTCCTCGCGCATCATGAGGTAATCGGTGGGCTCGGTCAGATTGGTGCAGTATTCCGCGTCGCCGACGGCAACCACCAGGCGATCGCTTTCGCGACGAAGATTCACCCGGAAACTCTCGCCCGCGAGTTCCACGCGGATGAGGCTCTGGGTGCCTTCAGCCTTCACGCTTACGGACGGCCGCACGCCCGCGTCGGCTAGCGCATCGCGGAGCCAGGCGGCCATGTACCACCCCAAGGCTTCGTACGTGCCGCCCCAGGTGACCGCGATATTCCGGATGCCGGCCAGTTGCGCTAAGTAGTTGCGGTTCTCGAAAACCTGCGAGAGCATGGAGCGCCAGCGCGTCAGGCGCGTCCAGGCCAGGTCGCCGAAGAGAATTCCGCGCGCGGCCTGGTCCGCGATTCGGCGGAGCGCCGCTTTGGCGTCCGGAAACGCTGTGGTATCCACGATCGCCTTGTGAGCCAGGTCCGCCATCGCTTCAAACTCCGGCATGGCGGCCAGGCGCGGGCTGCGGCACCAGAGGATCAGCGGAAGATCCGGCGCCGCCAGGGCCAGGAGTACGGGCTGCAGATCCGCCAGGTCGGCATCGGCGGCGGTGATTTCGATCTGCTCGCAGCAGATCTGGCGGCGCTGTCCGAAGGGCATCCAGCACTGCGAATAAACGCGTTCCGAGAGGGCGCTCTCGGTGGCTCCGCGCAGCCGGATCGAGATGGCGCGCGCGGGATGCTCGGGCATCAGAGCCGCCAGTGTTTCGCCGAGCGCGGCCGCGTCTTCGGCGGCCTCGTCCAAAACCACCAGAGTCATGGTGCAGGAGCGCAGCACGCCGGCGCCGCCTTCGCCATGCGCTTCGCGGCCGAGCGAGGCCCACAGCTCGTTCACCTCGTGCAAAATTTTATCGGGGACCAGCGCGCCGGCCATTACGGCCTCCTCCAGGCATGTCCCTGCCGCGCCAGGATTGCATCGGCCTCGGGCGGTCCCCAGGTTCCCGCCGGGTAGTTCGGGAATTCGAAACGGGTCTCGCGCCAGACGTTTTGAATCGGTTCCACCACGGCCCAGCTCGCCTCCACCATATCCTGGCGAGTATAAAGCGTGGGGTCGCCGATCATGGCGTCCAGCAGCAGGGTCTCGTAAGCCGAGGGCGAGCGCTCGCCGAAGCTCGATCCGTAGTTGAAGTCCATGGAGACGGGCCGCAACTGCATGCCCGTGCCGGGACGCTTGGAGAGAAACTTCAGCGAGATGCCCTCTTCGGGCTGAATGCGCACGATCAGCAGATTGGGCGCGCCCGCCGCGCCGTCCTGATCTCCGAAGATTTCAAGAGGGGCGGGCTTGAATTGAATGGCGATCTCGGTCACCCGCTTGGGCAGCCGCTTGCCCGTGCGTACGTAAAACGGCACGCCCGCCCAGCGCCAGTTCTCCACCGCAAACATGGCGGCGGCATAGGTATCGGTTTGGGATTGCGGATCGACGCCCGGTTCCTGCCGGAAGCCCGGCACCTCTTCGCCGCCGATGCGCGGGGGGCCGTACTGGCCGGGGATGGTGTTGAGGCGGATTTCGTCCGGCGTCATGTGGCGGATGGAGCGCAGGAGCTTCGACCGCTCGTCGCGCACGGAGCGCGCCTCGAAGCTGGCGCTCGGCTCCATGGCGATGGTGGCCATCACCTGCAAGAGGTGATTCTGGATCATATCCGCCAGCGCGCCGGTCTCCTGATAGTAAGCGCCGCGGCCCTCCACGCCGATCGATTCCGCCGCCGTGATCTGCACGTGATCCACGTAGCGGCGGTTCCACAGCGGCTCGAAGATGCCGTTGCCGAAGCGGAACGCCAGGATGTTCTGGACGGTTTCCTTGCCCAGATAATGATCGATGCGGTAGATTTCGGATTCGTCGAAGACTTCGTGCAGGCGGTTGCTCAGTTCGCGGGCGCTCGAGAGGTCGTGTCCGAAGGGCTTTTCGACTACCAGCCTCCGCCATCCCTGCCCCTTGCCCAGACCCCCGGCCCCGAGGCCCTGGGAGATGGTCGCGTATTGGCTGGGCTGGGTGGAAAGATAGAAGAGCACGTTTCCACTGACCGAGCGTGTCTTCGAGATCTCCGCCAGCTTACCGGACAGGCAAGTAAAGAGCTTCGCATCGGCTATGTCGCCCGCCAGATAGAAGAGACCGCCGGCGAAGGCGGACCACACTTCCGCATCGAACTTAGTATCCTCGGAAAACTGCTCGACCGATTCGCGCATCTTCTCGCGAAACTTCTCGTCGCCCAGAGGCGTGCGCGAGATTCCCACCACAGCAAATCCGGGCGGCAGACGGCGATCGTAAGCCAGCCGGTAGAGCGCGGGAATGAGCTTGCGGCGCGTCAGATCCCCATTGGCGCCGAAGATGACGACCGTGCATTCGGGCACACGCCGCTCGAAGCGGAGCGGATCCTGAAACGGATTCTGAGTGGCCATTGGTTTCAACATATCACGGGCCCCGAATCTCAACTGCCGGATTCGGTCTCGTTCAGCACGCGCTTGCGGGCCGCCACCCATGCGGGGAATATCTCGGGATTCTCCAGCCACACAAGCATCCAGGCGGCCATCTCCTCCTTGCGACTCTTCTTCTCCGGCGTTGTGCGCGGATGGAGCGCCGCGAACCGGGCACGGTCCTTGGCGCCGATGACCAGGCGGCGGATATAGCGGGCCCGCAGGCGGTCGCCGGCGGCGGCGGCTTGCGCGTAGACCTGCCCCAGTTCCATCAGGGATCGCTCGAGATCCTCGAAGCTCTGCTGGTTCACTCCGGCCCAGGGCTGCTCGAAGGGCAGGCCGGTCGAGCGGAGCAGGTCGCGCAGATAGCTTTCGGAAACCGGAGCCAGGCGCTCCAGCAGGCCCTTCCAGACCGCTTCGGTGATGGCGCTCGGGCGCTCGGCTTCGAGATACTCGCGCAGGCGGCGCTTGACCGGCTTACGGGCGGCGTCCACGGCGATACCTGGCAGTGGCGGCTTCGTGCGCGGCGATGGTGCTGGAAAAAGTGTGACCGCCCGAACCATCGGGACGCGCCACGAAGTAGAGGGCGCCCGAATCGGCAGGGTGCAGCGCCGCGCGGATGGACGCCAGGCCGGGGTTGGCGATGGGGCCGGGAGGTAAGCCGGCGTGGCGATAGGTGTTGTATGGGTTATCGCTCTCGAGGTCCGAGCGGTAGATCGTGCCGCGATAGCGATCGTCCAGCAGGGCCGCGTAGATGGTGGTGGGGTCGCAATCGAGCTTCATGCCGATGCGGAGGCGGTTCTCGAAAACCGCCGCGATCAGCGGGCGCTCTTCGGATAACTTGCCCTCCTTTTCCACGAGCGATGCCAGCGTCACGGTGGTGTGCACGTCGGCCTTCGCTTCGAGGCCCTGCCACGCTTCGCGGAAGCGGCCGGTCATGATGCGGCAGAGGCGCTCGGGAGTGGTGTGGCGGCTGAGCCGGTAGGTATCCGGAAAGAGATAGCCTTCGAGCGTGGGAGCGTGCGGGTCCAAATCGCGGATCAGCGCGGGATTGCGCGCGGCCCTCAGGAAGGCGCCCGAGCTGAACAGGCCGAGGTGCCCGGCGGCGGCGGCGACATCGAAAATGTCGCGGCCCTCCGGCACCACCAGCTCGTAATAGAAGATGTCGCCGCGCGCGATGCGGCTGTAGACTTCGAGCGGCGAGGCCGGGCGGTTGAAGCGGTATTCGCCGGCTTGCAGCACGCGCCCGCGCTCAATCGAGCGGATCAGCAGGAACTCCCAGCGTCCGCGCAGCACTCCGGCCCGCACCAGCCTATCGGCAATGGCGCCCGTGCCAGTGCCGCGCGGGAATTCGACGAAGACTTCACCCTCGAATCCGCGATACGGCTGCGCCAGCCGGGAGAACGCCCACGCACCCGCAAGGGCCGCCAGCACCAAGGCCCAGAGAATCGCCCGCCGCGCTCTCATAACGAATCGAGGTAACTCTGTAGCAGGATCACGGCCGAGAGGCGGTCCACCGCGGCGGCGCGCTTTTCGATCCCGATGCCGCTCGAACGCAGCACGCGGCCAGCTTCCACGCTGGTCAGCCGCTCGTCCCAGAACTTGACCTCGAGGCCGGTGCGCTTCTCGATAAACCCACCGAACTCGCGCACCCAGGCCGATTGGCGGCCTTCCTGGCCCCCCATGTTGATGGGATTCCCCATCAGAATAAGCCCCACTTCGCGCTCGCGGATGATCCGCTCGAGGGCGTCCAGATCCGTGCGCTTGTTGGTGCGGTTGAGGTTCGGCAATCCCTGGGCGGTAATGCCGAGCGGATCGCTGACAGCCAGGCCGATGCGTTTTTTGCCCAGATCGAGGGCCAGAATGCGGGCTCGGGCGGTTTGCAAACAATCTCATTATACGCGTGCTACATTCGAGACGAGGATCGTTCGGATTTTCTAACAGTGGCCAGCAAGCCTTTAGACGAGACCGTCCATGCCGTGCAGGAAGCGCGGCACTTGGCATTGCCGGTGGTGGCGATGGGTGTGGTGATCGCGGTGCTGTACTTCGGCCGCCTGTTCTTCATCACTTCGGCCATCGCGGTGGTAATCGCGTTCATCCTGGAGCCCTTCGTGGCACTGCTGATGCGCGTGCGATTCCCGCGCAGCCTGGCGGCCTTCGTGGTGTGCACGGTGGCGCTGCTGTGCCTGTACGTGATCGGGCTGGGCGCCTATTCGCAGCTTTCGGGCATCTACGAAGACCTGCCCACCTACGGACAGCGCGTCGGCGACCTGGTGGATGGCTTCCGCCAGAAGATCCAGGGCATGGAGGAGCGTGCTTATCGCCTGGTTCTTCCGGGGCGCCAGCGCCAGCAGGATGAAGAACGGCTGAAAGCCCAGCAGGCTGCCGCCGCCACCAAAACGCGCAAGGCCCCTAAAATCGCGCCGCCCCCCGTGCTTCCGCCACCCGTGCCGCTGGCGGAAGAGCGCATTCCCATCGGCGAATACCTCTATTCCAGGCTCAACTCGTTTTACGAAATTCTGCTGATGGCTTCGTTCATCCCGTTTCTGGTTTACTTCATGCTGAGCTGGCGAGACCACATCAATCGCAGCTTCCTGCAGTTCTTCCACGGCGAAGACCGGCTGGTGGCGGCGCGCAGCATGCAGGGCATCGCCGAGATGGTGCGCGCCTTCGTGGTGGGCAACTTCCTGCTGGGCTTGCTGCTGGCCGCGACCAGCTCGATGATGTTCTGGATCGTGCGCATCCCCTACCCCTTCCTGGTGGGGCCGCTGAGCGGTTTTCTGAGCCTGGTGCCATACGTGGGCCTGCCCCTGGCCATGCTGCCGCCGCTGTTCTCGGCGCTGGCGCTGAACACGGTCGCGATGTATGTCTTCGTGGTGATCTCGGTCGCGCTGCTGCACCTGATCGCGCTGAACCTGCTGTATCCG
Source organism: uncultured Solibacteraceae bacterium (assembly GCA_964427655.1). Lineage (GTDB taxonomy): Bacteria > Acidobacteriota > Terriglobia > Bryobacterales > Bryobacteraceae > CAVQNQ01. The sequence goes on from CAYRWE010000021.1 coordinate 28,727, forward strand.
AAGATCGTGGGCTCGCGCGTGCACCTGAACCCGCTGGTTGTGACCTTTTCCCTGATGCTGTGGGGCTTCATGTGGGACGCCCCCGGCCTGCTGCTGGCCATTCCGCTGACCGCCGGCCTGAAAGCCGTTTGCGACAACGTCAGGGGCTTGCGGCCTATCGGCAAGTTTCTGGGAGATTAGCAGCCCGCCCGCGCGGCGTCATTCCGCCCGCTCGCCCAGCTTCCACAGGATCTGCCGCAGCATCCCCATGAGCACCGGGGCATCGCGCGCAGCGATATCCAGCCGCCGCACCAGGCGGCGCGCCTTCTCCTCGGTCGAAGCCTCCGTGAGGGGATTGACATAGCCGCTCCGGCCCAGCGCATCGAGCAGCATGCGCGTGACCTGCTCGCGCTCGGCGGACGCGGCCCGCTGAATCTTCTCCGGACGCGCGCGCACGGCCCGCGGATCGCGCGCCAGCTCGTACAGGCACAGCGCCACGGCCTGTCCGAGATTCATGGACAGGCCGGCATCCACGGTGGGGATGCGCATCAGCCACTGGCAATGGCTCAGCTCGTCGTTGGTGAGGCCGAACTTTTCGGAGCCGAACAGCAGGGCCACGGGACCCCCTGCCAGCGCGTGCCGTATGAGCCGCGCGCCGTATTCCAGGCGGCGTATGGGATGCTGCAACTCGCGATGGCCCACCGACGTGGTCCCCACCACCAGTACAGAATCGGCCACGGCTTCGGCCACGGTGGGAAACTCTTCCGCCGCGCGCAGCAGCGGCGCGGCTCCCACGGCCGAGCGCGCCTCGCGGAAGGCCACATCGTACGGCGCAACCACGCGCAGCCTGGCGAAGCCGAAATTCGCCATAGCCCGAGCCGCGGCGCCGATATTGAGCGGATTGCGCGTAGACACCAGCACCACGCGCAGGTTATCTTTCCAGTCCAGTGGAATGTTTTGATGGTAGCGCAAAGGCGGTGGGGCAGAGCTATCGAGCGCCCCGCGCCAACAACGCTCCCGCGGCCCCGCTTACCGGCATCACGGCAGTATGCCAAAGCATCACGTGGAGGGCCTGGAAATTCGGGCAATGAAGCTCCAGCATGGCCAAGCCAGCCACACCCGCAAGTGTTCCCACCGCCATTCCGGCGCCAAGGGAGTTCACTGCAAAACCGCGCCGTAGAAGCAGCCAGCTCAAGAGGGCCGCCGGAATCGCATTGAGCAAGCCCGCGGTCAAACAGGCCATGCCTTGAGACACGAAGTGGTCAGTCCGGTAGTCGTGGAACAGAATCGCAAATACGGCCAGCACCGCCAGGCTGCCGGCCCCCAGTAGAAACCCTGGGGACACGCGACGCCGTGCTCCGGGAACCATTTCGCCGATGCATGCCGCGGCTGCCAACCATAGCACGATACCCAGTGCGGGAAAGACCAGTGCGCGCTCCCAAGCGCTCATTTTTTGAATGCCGTAGAAGCCTAATCGACTCGCGCCGGCCAGGGCGACGGCCGCGCAGATCAGAATCAGCCCGCCCGCCAGGACCCATCCGGGCGGCAGCGGACGGACCGGACGCAGCGAGGAGCCGATCGATCCGGCGATCCGGTCGAGCAGCGCCGGGCCCACGTCATGGGGGACCTGAGCGGCCTGCCTCAGGATTTCATCGATCTCTCTATCCCTCACGACAGGCCTCCCGTATGCCCTGTACCGAAACCCATACCGGTCAGCCGTTCCCTCAGTTCCTGGTAGGCGCGGTGAGCCTTCTGCTTCACCGACCCTACGCTCGACGAAGTGGCACGCGCCACCTCCTCGAGCGACATGCCTTCGACTTTCAACATCTCGATCACTTCCCGCTGGCTCTCTGGAAGGGGCGCCAGCAGCGATTTAAGATCCGGAGTTCTGCCGGATCCCGGTGGCAGTGTGGCCGCCACCTCGGGTATTTCCTCCAAGCTCTCTTCGCGCGCGGCCGCGCGGCGCGCCTTGCGGTAGTGGTCCACGCGGATGTGCCGCGCAATCGCGTAGAACCACGGCAGCACCGGCTCGCCGGCGCGGTACGTGTGCCGGACCTGGTGAATGCGCAGCCAGGTTTCCTGCAGCAGGTCGTCGGCATGTCCCCGGCTCGCCAACTGGACAATGAAGAAGCGGTGTAGTTGCGGGCTGAGGCGGTGGATCAGCGCGGTGGCCGCGGCAAAATCGCCGCCTTGATAACGGGCCATCAGCATTGGCAGATCGCTGTCCGCGTTCATGGGGGAGAAGCCGCTCACTCAATTATTACCAAGATCGCCGAGCGGGCGCGCGCGATTATACGAATGAGCCTCGCATAAGACGCCTTTCGTCACTTCACTATGCGAGGCTCCGGAGCAGCGTGGCGCTTCGGTCAGTGGGTGTCCGGAACGATTGTCACGCCATTGGCCGCCGCGGGGATGGCGGAAGCGGTTTGCAGCAGGGTCAGGTTGCCATCTTCGTCAATGCTGAAGATCGAGAGATGGCCGCCGCCGTCGATCACAGCCACCAATCCACCTTTCGAGGCGATATCGGTCGGATCGCCATTAAGACTGGCCGCCACGGCCGCATCCTGCACGATCTTTTGCCCATAGACCGCATACCGGGAAATACTCATGCTCGGCGAATTGCTCGAGTATAGAAAGGGCCCCGTTAGCGCCAGCCAGCAAGGGGCATTCTGCGTGCCGGAGCCGGTGACGGTCAGAACCTTGTCGTCGCGGACCAGCGTAATTTCGTTCGAATGCGCGATGGTCACATAGGCATTGTTCCCGCGCGTAACCAGTCCGAACGGAGCCATCGGGTTTGCCGGGATGTTCTGCACCAGCGTGGGAACCCCCGTCACAGCTCCGTCGGATAGCAGGTTTACCGTCTCAATCACAGCGCTTTTTTCCGAGATGATGAGCTGGTTCGGCAAAACACCGACCTGCGCCGCGGAACCGTCCGCCACAAGCAGTGTCACCACTCCATCGGGAGTCGAACTTACGTCGGATGCATCGATATGATGGGATTCAACCTTGGCGGCTCCGAGAATGTAGAGATGTTCGCCACCGAAGGCGACGCTGACCGGATTGGCGACCGTGGGCACCACCTTCTTGAACTGAAAGCCATTTTCCTGGCGCTCGAAAATCGCCACAGACTGCGAGCCGTAATTCACGACCGCGAGCAGATCGCCATTTGTTTCGATGCCACCGGCGTTGCCGCTGGCGCCACCTTTTCCCTGCGTAGAGACCGTCTGGATCAGATTCCCCGCAGTGTTGAAAACCAGAAGCTGATTGGTGGCGGCGTTGGACGCCGTAACCACCATGGCCCCCTGATCGGTAACAGCCTGAGCGGCAGTACCCGCTGCGATGAGCGGGAACAGCGCACTGAAAACCCTGAACTTTCTCATTGTCTCCTCCTGGAACTGATTTGCGCGAGCGTATCGAACGAACCGCGGCTGGCGCAGTTTCTTTGGATTTCGCGAAATTTCATCGTGTTTTCCTCTGAGATGCTGGCCAATGCGAGCCCCCGGAGGTCACGAGCTGACGATTTCCCAGAGGAGCGCCGCATTGGCTGTCGGGAGTTTGTTCGCGGCGGAGCGGAAAAAAGTTACGGTGCTGGCCGCTCCATCCCAACCCGGCGCCGTTAACCCACACTCGCTTGGGCGCCCCCGCCGGAATCTGTTAACCCACCCATTCGGAAAGGGACCGTCGCCATGCCACCCAAATCGGCCAAAGCACCGTGCGCGCCCGGCGCGCCAAGGAAGGAGTGCAGAAGGAATTCACCGAGATTCAGGAACAGGTCGAAGCCGCCCGCGAGACCGCCGACCCCAAGAGCGAAGCGGCGGCCAGCGCGCGCGACGACGAAATCCGCCAGGCCGTCGAAGGCGTCACGGTCGATAGCGTGGTGCAGAAGGTGTCCGGCCTCGGCCTCGAAGTCTCCAAGGCACTGGCGGATACCTCCGCCAAACTCGCCCAGGAAGTGCAGTTACTGGCCGCCATCCGCGAGGCCGCGGCGCTCGAGCGCCAGGAGATCGAGCGGCTGCACAAGATCGATGTGGCCGCCACTTCCCTCGACACCATGGTGCGGGATTATGCCCGCGAGAAAGAGAGCCTGGAGGCCGGGATCGCCATCCAGCGCGCCGCCTGGGAAGAGGAATCCCAGCGCGTTGAGCGCGAGCGCAAGGAGCAGGAAGAGGGCCTCCGCAAGCAGCGGCAGCGCGAAATCGAAGAGTACGAGTACAAGAAGACCCTCGATCGGAAGAAGGCCCAGGACAAATACGACGAGGAACAGCGCCTGATCGAGCGCAAAAACCAGGAGAAGCAGGAAGCTCTCGAGAAGGGCTGGCAGCAGCGCGAGGCGGCTCTCAAGGAGCGCGAGATCGAGCTGAACCGCCTGCGCCAGGAGGCCGAGGGATTTCCGGCACGCCTCCAGAAGGAATCCCAGGGCGCCGCGGAGCAGGCCCGCCGCGAAACCGAGGCCCGTTTCGAGCAGCAGGTTTTGATGTTGCAGAAAGATGCCGAGCCGGAGAGACGCCTCTCCGAGCTGCGCGTCAAAAGCCTGGAGGAATCGGTGGCGCGCCAGCAGGCGCAGATCGCCGCCCTCGAGAAGCAACTGGCGGACGCCAAACAGCAGGTGCAGGATATCGCCGTGAAGGCCATCGAGGGCGCCAGCGGCTCGAAAGCCCTTTCCCACATCAACCAGATCGCCATGGAGCAAGCCAAGAACCGGCCCCAGGGATAATGCCGGCGCCTTCTCCCACAACCTGCGTTAAACTGGAAATATTCTAGGCGGATCTCTTTGAATCGGTTTGTCTTTGCAGCCCTTCTGGCGCTTGCCGTGGCAGCCAGCGGCGCCGCGCAGGAAGTCGGACAACTGGACGCCAGCCGAAGCCTTTTCACGGTGATGGCGGCCATCAACGCGGTCGGATACAGCGCCGATCTATCGTCGCCCAATAACCATCCGCTGCGCGATGCCGTGCGCGCCGAGATCGCTAAGCGCAATCCCCCCTCGCTCGCGGCCTTGAAGGAGTTTTTCGATCAGCATCACAGACGCACCGATTCCGCGGAGCTGGCGCAATACGTCTCCTTCGCCCTCACGTGCAACGGGCCGCCCAATTTTGCCGTCGTGAACATGCGGGACGTGGATATTCCGCCCGACGTCACCCCCATGCTGGGCCTGTCGCCGCTGCTGGCGGCCTTCTACAAGGAGGCAGGCGTCGAGGATCTGTGGAAGCGCTCGCAGGCGGCTATCGATCAGTACATCGCGCGCTACCATACGCCAGTAACCGAAGCCGTGTTCCAGGTCAACACCTACCTGCGGCAGCAGACCTCCGGGTTCAGGGGCCGCCGCTTCCAGATCTATATCGAGTTGCTGGCAGGCCCCAACGAGATCCAGACGCGCAGCTACGGCAACGAATACACGATCGTCATCACGCCCTCGCCCGAACCGCGCATCTTCGATGTGCGCCACGCCTACCTGCACTATCTGCTGGACCCGCTGGCCACCCGCAACGAGGAGATCCTCGAACGCAAGAAGGTGCTCGCCGACCACGTCGCGCGGGCTCGCGCGCTGGACGATTCCTTCAAGGACGATTTTCTGCTCCTGGCGACCGAATCGCTGATCAAGGCCGTGGAAGCGCGCCTCGACCACAAATCCGACGGTGCCGCTGAAGCGCTCCAGCAAGGCTTCATTTTGACGCCGTATTTCGCCGAGAAGCTGCCGGTGTACGAGAAGCAGGAAGAATCGATGCTCATCTACTATTCCGCAATGGTGGGAGCGATCGATTTACCGAAGGAAGAGGCCCGCCTCAACGCGGTGGAGTTCGCCCGCGAAGCCCCCGCCCGCCCGGTTGTGCCGGTGGCCGCGCCTCCGCCTCCTCCGCCGCTCACCGGCGCGGAGAAGACCCTGGACGATGCCGAGCGGCTGTATGCGGCCCGCGATCTCGAGCAGGCCAAGAGGTTGTATCTCGCGGTCCTCCAGCAGACCGATAAGGCTGCCCTGCACGCCGCCGCCTACTATGGGCTGGCGCGCATCGCCGCCTTGCAGAAGGACCCCGAAACGGCCGAGCGGCTGTTCAATAAGTCACTGGAGAGCGGCCCCGATCCGGTGGTGAAAGCCTGGGTTCTGGTATATCTCGGAAGGCTCTCCATGGCCTCGGGAGATCGCGACCAGGCGGCCAAACGTTTTCAAGACGCTTTACACGTAGAAGGCGCGTCGCCGGCAGCGCAGCAAGCGGCCACGTTAGGCGCGCAGCAAAGTTCGAAACCTTAAAGGAAACCTGAAGGAGTTTGGAATGAAACGACTGATTCTCACCGGTATCCTGGTATTGGCGACCGGTTTTTCGGGCCTGATAGCGAAGAAGAAGGATAGCGACACTTCGCAACAGGCCGCCCAGCAGCAGCAGACACCCGGACCCCACGTGAAATCGCAAGCCGAAGCGGAGGCCGTGCAGGCCTTGGGCCGGGCCACGGATCCGGATGCCACGATCGCAGCCGCCGAGAACCTGCTTTCCAAGTTCGCCGACACCGAGTTCAAGGACCTGGCCCTGTTGATGGAAGCTCGCGCCTACCAGACGAAGGGCGACTCCGCTAAGGCCCAGATCTTCGCCGAGCGCTGTATCGACGCCAACCCGAAAAACTACCAGGGCACCATGATGCTCGGCGAGCTCCTGGCTGCCCACACCGGTGAACATGACTTCGACCGCGACGAGAAGCTGCAAAAGGCCGAGAAATATCTGAACGATTCCATCGTTGCCGTGGGGACCGCCACGAAACCGAACCCCGCGCTTCCGGACGCCGAGTGGGACAATGCCAAGAAACAAATGGTCGCCGAAGCCCACAACGGCCTGGGATTGGTCGCCCTGGACCGCAAGAACTATGACGCCGCCATGAAGGAATTCGAGACCGCTTTCACCAACGACCCGCAGCCCGCCTACCAGGTCCGCATGGCTTCGGCGGAAGTATCGGCCGGCAAGTTCGACGACGCCATCGCGGTCTGCGATAAGATTATGGCCCAGCAGCAACTGGCGCCGCAGATCCGCCAGGTTGCCCAGGCCCTGCGCTCGCAGGCGCTTAGCAAGAAAAACGCCGGCGCCAAGCAATAGCTCCATGCGCGCGGAGCTGGCCAGCCTGGAGTCGAGACTCCAATATCGGTTCTCCACCCCGGACTTGCTGCACCGCGCGCTAACCCACAGTTCGCTGGCGCATGAAGCTCGTAACGCGACCGGCGGAGCTTGCGACGACAACGAACAATTGGAGTTTCTGGGCGATTCCATACTGGGGTTTCTGGTTTCCGAGGCTTTGGTGCTGCGCTTCCCCGAGTCCCGCGAAGGGGATCTCTCCAGCCGCAAGGCCCGCCTGGTGAGCGCCGCGCACTTGCACGGAGTGGCCCGTCGTCTGGAACTGGGCGACCATCTGGAACTGGGCCGCGGCGAAGAGATGAGCGGCGGCCGAACCAAGAAGACGCTCCTGGCGGATGCCGTGGAGGCCATCCTCGCCGCCATATACC
>CAYRWE010000022.1:0-35247 GCA_964427655.1 uncultured Solibacteraceae bacterium
GTGGCGAAGAGGTCCTTCCGGAGCTCCGAAGAATCAGACCTGAAGTTAAGGTGGTGGTCTCAAGTGGCTACGCCGAGGCTGAGGCGATGAGAATATTCGACGGTCACCGAGTTTCGGGATTCATTCAAAAGCCCTACACCTTCGTTCGGCTGGCGGAAAAAGTGCAGCGCACGCTCGGGTGACGAGCCGGCGGGTGGCCGGCGACTCTGGGGTCATGGATCTGGGCGTCGGGCGTCTGAAGCCTGGATGGCGCTAACCAACAATCTGAGGGTGCGGCCCGACTGACCTCTTCGATACAGCGCGATCATGTCAGCCGCCTTGGCCTCGAAGTTCGGATCGTCGCCGGCCATGTACCGCTCCAAACGATGCGGCTTGATTCGCCAGCGTCTTCTTTATCGCGCCTGATTTGGCCAGCTCGCTTGGGAAATGCTTTCCGACTTCGGACTCTGTCTCACCGACATCAGGCATATGGGCGGCTTATAGACCAGGCCGACCACGCCGGGGTCAGCTCCAGCCTCCGTGATGACGGCTCCCCCATAGCTGTGCGCGACTAAAATGCTAGGACCGTTTTGCGTCCTGGAGAAACTCGAGTCCAGTCCCCCCCTCCGCTACATGGCACAGGCGCGCGGGCGTCCGCCGAGGCAGTGCGGAGCCATCTTGTCGACGCTGAGTTTCCGGACAACCCTGCTATCAATTCGATCCGCGCGTACTGCGGGGCTTAGCCTGCAAACCTCGGGTACGATCTCCCGGGATGGAAGATGAACGCCATCCCCGCAGCATCGTACGAAGCCGTTGATAACTGAGCGCCCGCACGTAGCCATCGGTGTATTCGTTGGTTTCGAAATGCAGATGCCCACCGTGCCCAGCCTGCGATGCGTTCAATCCACTGTGACCTACATCGCCGAGATATTCACCCGCGGCCACCAAGTCGCCGTTAGACATCTTCACAGAGTTCAAGTGGCAATACCGATAGAACCGGTCCCGATCGGGGTCGAACACGATGACCGCATTGCCGCCTTTACGCGACGTTGTCGAGAACAGGTTCTCCGGGCTCCAGTTTCCGTCGGCGAGAACCACCACGCCTCGCGAAACGGAGACTACCGGGGTGCCTTCCGGCGCGAACAGGTCGACCGCATATCGATGGCTTCGCCGCCCGCTCACTGTAAGGTACGCGACAGGCTCGGCGTATCGCTGTGGGCCCGGCGCGTCGGATCGTGTCCAGACCTCATGCAGCAGTCGCACGAAACGCGCCTTTGCCTCGGGCGTCAACAGATTGCTGATCTGTCCGATGATGCGCCGCTCAGGCGCGGCGCTGCTCCTATCCGCTGGAAAATCGTTCAGGAAACCGTCGTGATAATAGAACGCGGAAACCAGGTACGGGCTGGCAAGAACGTTGTTCGTAGTCAGGGCTTCGAGAATTCGCCTCGCCTTGACTACCTCGTACGCTACGCGCGCATCCACTTCCGCGTTGGGCACCACGTCGAGGCTCGCCGGATGGGAGGCGGGACGTTGTCGCTTCGCGCGGTATCCTTCCGCCGGTTGAGCGAACCAACAAGCTATCAGAATGAGGACCGTTAACCTGGGAAACTGAGTCGACATGCACAAGCCGGTTCGAGATTGCCGATGGCCGCGCGGTTCGGAGCACGTCAGCAGACCTGCCCGCATTTTAGCCTCTTTCCCTTGCTACCACCATCCAAGAACGGCCGCCGGATGGAAGAATTTCTTTAAGGCTCGCCGCGTATTTCGCCGACCAACGAGTTCACGAGGCAACACATCCGGTTGACGGCGCGGGAGCGCGATGAAGCGCAGAGGCAAGCGGGGCATCGCGATGGTTCTCCCGGTGCGACGCCCTGGCTTTCGGGGGATTCGAAGCCTGGAATTCAGAATGTGAATGCTCCAGAGCGGTTTGAAAAACTCGCCAGTCGTGGAGCAACCGCTTAGTTCGCCTCCCGTTTGCCGCTGAATGTGCCGGTCACACCGGCCACCGCGATATCGCCCTTCATGCTGTCCGCTTCCACCGAGCCGTTGTAAGTCAATTCATAACCCGAGAGCGTGACCGAAAACGTGATCGCCTGGCCGTCTATCTTGCCGGCGGCCACCTCGACCTCCTCGCCGTTTGCGGAGCATTTGCCGGATACTTTCGCCGCGGCATCCTGTTTGAATGAGCAGCTCATCGGTATGGGGTTCCCCATGACATCGCCGTTCAAGGTCCACTTTCCGCTCACGTCCGTCGCCGCCGCCATGGGCAACGCCGCAAGGATCAGCCATGCGAATCGCATATTCATCTCCTAGGATTTCGAAACACCGGCCTTAATAACCGAGAATTCAGTTGTGGGTCTCCGGAAGATTCAGTTTACATCCATGGGCCGGTCTTTGCCCCATGAATGTCGTTCGGCTGTCGTTCGGCACCTCCAATGGATTCTCGATTCGGCCCGCACCGAAAAGCGCATCCGGCACCACAGACTTTCGGCCAACATCCAGCGCCTCAGCGTTTCCGGATCCTGCCGGTAACTCAAACCGAGACTGGCCGCGGCGTTGACCCGGTTCAAGGCCTCCTTCTCCACCCGCGCCATTAATCCAAGCCGCTTCAGTTCCCTGGTGTTATCCGCCGACGCCCGTGACCCGTCGATCGCTACGGACGGATTACGGCCTCGCCTCCGCCGTCGCCGTTTGTGACAGACTGGTTCAGAATGCCGCGGCTCGCATTGCTTCTCATGTGCGGTCTGGCTGCCGCCTGGAGCCAGCCCTATCGCGAACTGTACCGTCCGCAATTCCATTTCTCTCCGCGCCAAAACTGGACCAATGACCCCAACGGCCTGGTCTGGTTCGACGGCGAATACCACCTCTTCTTCCAGTACAACCCGTTCGGCGATACCTGGGGACACATGAGTTGGGGCCATGCCGTCAGCTCCGATCTGGTCCACTGGCAGGAACTGCCCGTGGCTCTGGCGGAGGAGAACGGCATCATGATTTTCACCGGCAGCACGGTCGTGGACGAGCACAACACCAGCGGTTTCTGCTCCGGTGGCAAGCCCTGTCTGGTGGCGGTCTATACCGGCCACACGCCCCGCACCTCCACCGGAAATCAGCTTCAGACTCAGAACCTGGCCTACAGCAACGACCGTGGACGCACGTGGACCAAGTACTCCGCCAACCCCGTGCTCAACCTGAATCTGCCGGACTTCCGCGACCCGCACGTTTTCTGGTACGCCCCGGCGCGCCGATGGGCCATGGTGGTCGCGCTTCCCACCGAAGACAAGGTGCTGTTCTATGGTTCCAGCGACCTGAAGCATTGGGCACGCCGCGGCGAATTCGGCCCCGCGGGCGGAGCGGGCGGCCAATGGGAGTGTCCCACCCTGACCGAAGTGCCCATCGAAGGCAGCAATCCGCTTCGCACCCGTTGGGTGCTCAAAGTCGGATTGAACCCCGGAGGTTTGCAGGGCGGCTCCGGCGAGCAATATTTTGTCGGCGGATTCGATGGCGCGAGCTTCACCAATGACAATCCCGCGTCCACCACGCTTTGGACCGACTACGGCAAAGACTGCTATTGCGCTCTCACGTTCAACCATCTACCGCCCACCGAAGCTCCGGTCATGCTCGGCTGGATGAATAACTGGCAGTATGCGGATAAACTGCCCACCGCTCCCTGGCGCGGGCAGATGGCCGTTCCGCGCCGCCTGCAACTTCGTGACGGCCCGGACAGCCTTCGGCTGGTGCAGGAACCGGCCGAAGAGATCCGCAGCCTGCGGCAGAACCATTTTCACTGGAGCGGCACGAACGTGGTCGAACTCAACGGCCGCTTGCGGTCTCACCCGGCCGGCGAAACCAGCTTCGAGCTGGACGCCGAACTTCCCACGAGTAGCCAGGGTGAGATCGGCGTCCGGCTGCTGGGCGCCAACGGAACTTACACCACAGTGGGCTACGACGCGGACAAGCACGAGCTATTCGTGGACCGCCGGCACTCCGGCCTCACCGCTTTCAGTCCCCAATTTCCCGCTCGCACGGCGGCCCCGCTGGCGGTCGCGGGCGGGCTACTGGATGTCGTCGTTCTGGTAGACCGCTCCACGCTCGAGGTCTTCGCCCAGCACGGCGACGTGGCCATGACTACGCTTTTCTATCCGCCGCAAGGCCCCCTTGCACAGGAGTTCTTCGCACCCGAAGCCCGGCCGGGCCGCATCGCCGTCGAGCGCTGGGATCTGGTCTCCGCCTGGAGCGCCGCGCGGCGATAAGGCCATAGCTCGCCCGCCAGTAGGGCCATCGCAACCTTCATCTACCGGTGAAAGCGCTCGAAGCGGTGGTCCATGGCCCACGCGTGCTCAAAACGCGGAGCGACCCGCACCACGACCGGCGGCCTCCAGTATCCGGCCACCCAGATCCCGCTCGGGCCATTATAGCCGTCCACCCACGTGTATCCCGGACCCGGGCAAACCGGACGCACCACGGCCACGGGCGCGGGCATGCCGATTCCAATTCCCACGCTGAATCGCGGAGCGGCGAACAGACCGCCCGCCAGGAGCATCATCACGGCGACTGTCTTTTTCATTTTCTTGTCCTCCTTGCGCCCCTTCAATCGCAGGACGGTTGCCAAAATGCAATCGCAAGAAAATGCTGTATTTATGCACTCGCCGCCCCTTGCCGCTGGTGGATTTACGCCGCCAGCCTGGTGATTTTCAGCCGCTCGGGTTGGATTTCCGGCGCCCCCAGCTTCAGACGAAGCTCGGAGCTCCATCCGGGGTGAACGAGAAGGCCCGGTGCCATGGCTTGGCCGGCATGCGTTTGAACGCTTCCTCATCCATCTCGTAACCCCAGCCGGGCTTGTCCGGGATGGCCAGATAGCCGTCCTTCGCCACGATGGTCTCGCCTTTGATCAGGTCCTTTCGCGGGGACTCGTCATCGGGGTGATACTCCAGGATCAGGAAGTTTGGCGTCGAGGCCGCGAAGTGAATGTTCACCAGCGTGGCTAGCGGGCCCAGCGGATTGTGGGGCGCCACCTGTACATAGTGCGATTCGGCGATGGCCGCGATCTTCTTCTCCTCGAGCATGCCTCCGGCCAGGCAAATGTCCGGCTGAATTATGTCCGCGCCGCCCAAAGTGAGGAGCTGTTGAAATTGAAACTTCGTATACAGCTCTTCTCCGGTGGCGATCGGTATACGGACCTTGCGCCGCAATTCCGCCATGGCGTCCATGTTCTCCGGCCGTATGGCTTCCTCCAGAAACAGCGGGCGCACGGGTTGCAGAACTTCGGCCAGCTCGTAGGCCAGGTACGGCGCGAAGATTCTGGCGTGAGCATCGAAACACAGGTCCACATCCGGCCCTATGGCCTGGCGCATGGCTTCGGCCTGCGCGCCGAACGAGCGGATGGTCGCGCCCTCCGGCACGGAAGTAGGGAACCCCAGTGTGGCCTTGAGCGCGGTGTACCCGTATTTCGCGATAAGACGTTTGGCCTCCTCGGGAGAGTTGGCCGCCTGGTAGCAGCGCACCTTGTTGCGGCATTTGCCGCCCAGCAGCATGTACACGGGCAGTCCGGCGGCCTTGCCCGCGATATCCCAGAGCGCGTGCTCGATGCCGCTGATCGCGGAATTAACCACCAGCCCGCCAGGGAAGCGCGTGAAGTTGTACATGGTGGCCCACAGGTACTCCACGTTGCGCGGGTCCTTGCCCACCAGCCAGTCCTTGAAGTCATGAACCGTGGCGACGGTGGCCTCGTCGGGTCCCGCCGAATAGGCCTCGCCCCAGCCGTGTATCCCCTGGTCGGTCGAGACCTTTACATAGACGTAATTCCGGCCTGCATTGACCAGAAAGGCCTGCACGTCGGTAATCTTCAACTCCGGTTTCCCGGTATACCGGGGTGCCGGCGTCTGCTCGAGGGCCGCCGCCTGCATGGGAATGCCGATCCCCGCTCCGGCCAAGAAGTCTCGTCGGTTCATGTTTCCTCCCAGCCATTCATGTTAGCGGTATTTCGGTCCGGTGCCCGGTTGAAAATGCGCCCGATTCTCGGCTCAGGAGAGGTTCGCTCGCGGCAAATTTCTGTCGCGGTGCCGGAACTTCGCCGCGGCGGACTGCTCTACGCCATGCAGTTTCAACCACATGGTTTTGGAGAATCGATTGCGAATATCCGAAACGAATCGCCGTAACGGTTTGTGAACGATTTCGTCTCGCGCGCCGCACGGGGAGCTTTCGAATGGGACCGAAATGGCGGGAGCCTGCCCGATAGCGCGCCCGTCGCGATGCGAACCTCCTGTTTGTGACGCTCCGAAAACCCAGAGATCGGGTAGTGGCTTTCCGCCTGACGGAAGAGGAGTACGGCGAACTCCGCAAGATATGCGACGAGCGCGGCGGCCGGAGCATTTCGGGGTTTGCCCGCTGCGAGCCGACCGCCCTGCCGCGCTGCGCTGGGGAAGCCGTGACCGAGGGCGTGCTGGAGAGCCGCCTGGAAGTGCTGGAAAAGGACATTGCCGACCTGAAAAACCGGTTGGAGATGTTGGAGGCGAAGTGAATTCGATGCTATCGAACAGCGCAAGTACGCCCCTGCCGTGGCACGCACTGCGGGTCCGCTCGAACAGCGAGTCGCTGGCCGACCAGGCACTGCGCGGAAAAGGCTACGAGACGTTTGCGCCCTCCCGACGCGTACGGCGCCGCTGGTCCGACCGGATTCGCGAGATCGCGCTGCCCCTGTTTCCCGGATATGTCTTCTGCCGCCTGGACGCCTTGCGGAGGACGCCGGTCTTGCAGTCGCCCGGCGTGGTGGAAATTGTAAGCGTCGGCAAATCGCCCGCCCCCATAGACGAGCGGGAGATCGAAGCCGTGCGCGCCGTGGTGGCGTCCGGCATGGAGACCGAGGCAAGCGGTTTTCTGCGCATCGGAAATCGTGTCCGCATCGGAGCCGGCCCGCTGGCGGGAGCGGAGGGCGTCGTGGCCACCATCGATGGCCGCCGGAAGTTCGTCGTCGCCGTCAGCCTGCTGCAGCGCTCGGTTTCCGTGCAGATGGACGAGGCCTGGCTTTTGCCCGCACAATAGCCGCGCCCCGAGGAAACCCATGAACTCAATCCAAGCACTCTCACTCGCGCTCGCCCTGGCTGCCGGCGCCCTCGTAGCGCAGGTCCGTCCGGCACCCGCCGTCGAAAGCGGCGCGGCGAACCTCCCGCTCGAACGGGTCGGCGCCAACGATCTGATCGCCGTATCGGTGTATGACGCGCCCGAGCTGACCCGCACGGTACGGGTGGGCGCCGATGGCTATCTGCGCCTGCCGCTGGTTGAGGAGCGCATCCTGGCCGAAGGCCTGATGCCCGCCGAACTGGAAACCCGCATTGCCGCGGTGTTGCAAAAAGAGCGACTGATCGTGGACCCGTTCGTCACCGTCACGGTGGCTGAGTACTGCAGCCGGCCGATCAGCGTCATGGGGGCGGTGCGCCGGCCTCTGACCTTTCAGGCGCTCGGGCCGGTCACGCTGCTCGAGGCGCTCGCGCGGGCGGAAGGGCTCTCGCCGGAAGCCGGAGCCGAAATCATAGTGACCCGATCCCACAGTGACAACACTACGCCGGCCTCCGGGCTGCTGCAACGCATTCCGGTCAAAGGGCTGCTTTCCGGGACGGCTCCCGAACTGAATGTGCTCTTAAAGGGGGGCGAAGAGATCCGCGTCGCGGAAGCCGGAAAGCTGTTCGTGGTGGGCAACGTCAAGAAGCCCGGCGCTTTCGCCGTGCGGGAAGATGCCGAACCCTCGGTCCTCAAGGCTCTGGCTCTGGCCGAAGGCTTGCAGCCGTACACCGGAAAAATAGCTTACATTTACCGGCGCGACGAGGCCGGGTCGAAGCACGAGATCCCGGTCGAACTCGCGCGCATCATGTCCCGCAAATCGCCCGATATCCCGCTCGGCGCCGACGACGTCCTCTACGTGCCGGATGCCAGCGGCAGGCGGGCGGGAATGGCGGCGCTCGAAAAGGCGCTCGCATTTGCCACCGGGGCTTCGATTGCGCTGATCTACACGGGACGGTAACCGACATGGATTCCCCTCAATCTCAGGAACTGGCTCTTCTGGCGAATGGCGGCCGCCATCTCCCGCTCGCCCCCCCCGGTGTTTTCCAGGCTTCGCCGGCCGGGTGGGAGCCGGACCCCGGGGAGCAATCGATCCCCCTCTCCCACTACCTGTGGGTGCTCCGCCGGCACCGCGGGAAGATTCTGGCCTTCATTGGGATCAGCCTGATCGGTACCCTGATCGTCTCCAAGCGCCTGACCCCGATCTACGAATCGGCCGTCACGGTGGACGTGGATCGTCAGGCGCCCGCCGGGATCATCGGCACGGAATCCACGCAACCCGCCCTCAACGACGCCGACCAGTTTCTGGCCACCCAGGTCAAGCTGATTCAGTCGGACTCGGTCCTGCGCCCGGTCGCGGAACAGTACCACCTGCGGGCGCTCGAACGTGGTGCGGGGGCGGGCGCCGAGAGGGGCCGCGCCGCCGATTCTCCCGTGACACTGCGGGATCTGAAGGTCTCACGGCCTCCCAACACCTATCTTCTGCTGATCAGCTACCGGTCGCCGGATCCCGGTCTGGCCGCCAACGTGGCCAACGCAGTGGCGCGATCCTACGTCGAGCACACTTACGATATCCGCTTCCGTTCTTCGGCCAGCCTGTCGACCTTCATGGAGAGGCAGCTCGAAGAACTGAAAGCCAAGATGGAGCGTTCCGACGCCGCCCTGGCCGAGTTCGAGAAAGAGCTGAATGTTATCAATCCGGAGGAGAAGACCAACATTCTCTCCGCGCGGCTGCTGCAACTGAATACCGACTACACCAGCGCGCAGACCGATCGCGTGAAAAAAGAGGCCGCCTACAAATCGGTCAGCGGCGGCAGCCTCGAGTCGGCACAGGTTTCGACGCAGGGCGAGGCCCTGAAGGCCGTGGCCGAGCGATTGAACGAGGCGCAGCAGAAGTTCGCCGAGACCAGAGCGCACTACGGCCCCAGCCACCCGGAATACAAGAAAGCCGAGACGGTCATCGAACAGGTCCGTCAGCAGTTGGCGGCCACGCGGCACAGCGTCGCGCGCGGGGTCGAGATCGAGTACTCGGAAGCGGTCAACCGGGAGGCCATGCTGAGCGCGGCCGTGGCAGCCACCAAAGCGGAGTTCGACAAGCTCAATGCGCGCTCCTTCGAGTACCAGACCCGCAAGCACGAAGCCGACGCGGACAGAAAGCTGTACGAGGAGCTGATCACCAAGATCCGCGAGGCCGGAATCAACGCCGGATTCCAGAGCAGCACGGTCCGCATCGCCGACAATGCCCGGCCCGGAGTGAAGCCGGTCTTCCCCGACATTCCGCTGAACCTGGCGCTGGCGCTGGTGCTCTCCACGCTGACGGCCGTCGGCGGCGCGATCCTGAGCGACAAGCTCGACACCACGATCCGCGATACCGAGCAGGTGACCCGTATCGCCAAAGCCGAGGTGATCGGCGGACTTCCCCAGGTCAAGCGCTGGAAGAGCCGCCTGATACCGGGGGAAGGGAACTTGGGAGTCATCGCTCGCGACGGCGACGACCGCTTGCTGCGGAGCTTCGAAGAGGCCATCGGGACCTTGCGCAATACCATCCTGCTGGGCAGCTTCGATCGCCGCATCAAGTCGCTCCAGGTGACCAGCGCCGTGCCGGGCGAGGGCAAGAGCACGGTGGCGTTGTATCTCGCCCTGGCCCATGCGCAGCAGAAGCACAAGACGCTGCTCATCGATTGCGACCTGCGCCGCCCCAGCATCGACCGCAAGCTGGGGCTGAAGGAAGGCCGGGGGTTGACGCACGTGGTGCTGAACGAGCTTCCCTGGCCCGAGGCGGTCATGCCGTCTTCAGAATGCGAGCATTTCTTCGTCCTGCCAGCCGGAATGTCCTCGCGCCGGGCCGCCGACCTGATCGGGAAGGCGCTGCCGCGCATCCTCGAAGAGGCCGCCGCGGAGTACGACCTGATCGTGGTCGATGCGCCGCCGACCCTGGGTTTTCCCGAACCGATCGAGTTGGCCACGGCGGTTGATGGCGTGCTCGTCATCGCCCTTGCCGGCCAGACCGACCGCAAGGCGCTGGCGTCGGTGGTTTCTACCCTCAAGAGGGTGCGGGCGAACGTGATTGGCGTGGCTCTGAACGAAGTCACCAAGAACCTGGGCGACGGCTATTATTACCACGGCTATTACAGCAAGTACGCGCGCTATTACCAGGTCAAGAGCGCGGAGGTGTAGGCGATGACCGCCCGCCTGTACGAGAAATACTATTACAGCCGCCCCGGATTTGTCGCGGGGACTCCGGAATTTCACGCCTTCTGCCGCGACCGGATCTGCCCGGGCGCGCGCATCCTGGAAATCGGCGCCGGCCCCGCCAACGGGACATCGGCGTTTCTGGCGCGCATCGGGCCGCTCGTGGGCGTCGACATTTCGTGCGAAATTCTGGAGAACCGCGCCATGACCGAAGCCTACGTTTACGACGGCCGGTCGCTCCCGCTCGCCGACGGCAGCGTCGATGCCTGTGTCTCGAATTATGTGCTCGAGCATGTGGCCGATCCTGCGGCGCACTTCGGCGAGGTGCGGCGGGTCCTAAAACCCGGCGGTATCTATATATTGCGCACTCCCAATCTGCGGCACTATGTTTCTATAGCGGCGCGCGTGCTCCCCAATGCCTGGCATGGCATTGCCAACCCGCTCCGCGGCCGGCCGGCCGGCGCTCACGATCCCTGGCCGACCTTCCATCGCTGCAACACCGTCTCGAGAATCAAGCGGCTTGGCGAGAGCCTGGGGCTGGCGCCGGTCGAGATCCGGATGGTGGAGAAGGAGCCATCCTATGGATGCGTTCATCCGCTGCTCTTCTATCCCATGATGGCGTACGAGCGCTGCGTCAACCGGTTCGCAACTCTGGCGCCCTTTCGCTCGAACATCGTTATGGTTCTGGAGAAGCGCGACATCGCGATTCCCCGCATTCTCGCGGCGGAGGCTTCCGGAGACTCCCGGCGGAGGGGCGCATGAGAAGCGCGGCCGTCCTCAGGCGTTGCGCGTGGGGGCTCGCCCACCGCGCCCGGGGCGCATACCTGCTGCGGGTGGCGCGCGACGAGCGCGCGGTCGCCTTCGAGGCCTGGAAACGGGCCGATGGCGATGCCACTCTGCGGCTCGACTACCCGCTCGATCTGCATAGCGTGGTTTTGGACGTGGGAGGTTTTCGCGGCTCCTGGGCCGCCGCAATTGACGCCCGGTACGGCTCGCGCATCCACATCTTCGAGCCGATCGCCGATTACGCCGCCGCCATCCGCGAGCGCTTTCACGGACGGCCGTCGATTTTCGTCCATCGATACGGGCTGGGGGCCCAGGACGCCAGCGTCTTATTCGACAAACGCGGGGACGCCAGCGGAGACCGGCGGCGGCGTCCGGCTTGGCCCGAGCGGGTGGCGATTCGCGACGTAGCCGGGGTTCTTGAGGAGCTGGGCATCGGGAACGTCGACCTGATCAAGATCAATATCGAGGGCGGCGAGTATCCCCTGCTTCAGCGCATGCTCGCGACCGGCCTGGTCCGGCGCTGCAGGGACCTCCAGATTCAGTTCCACGAATTCGCGGAGAATGCCCGCGAACTGCGCTCGGCCTTGCGCGACGGACTGCGCGAGTCGCACGATCCGACGTACGACTATCCGTTTGTTTGGGAAAACTGGCGGCGGCGCCGGTCCCCGCCGCTGCAGAGAGCAGCCGAAGCCAACTGCGAACTGGTAGAGGAATGGACTGCCGCTTGAGTCCGCGTGAAGCGGTCGCGGAAAAACCGGCGGGCCGCCTGCGCCTGGGAGTCGAGGCCGGCTGGCTGCTAGCCGCGAATATCTGCACCTTCGCCGTCGGTCTGTTCGCGGTGCGCGCGCTTACGGGGCGCATGACTCCGGTGGAATACGGCTATGTCGCACTGGCGAATTCCGTGGTGATGTTCGCCAACCAGGCGATCTTCGCGCCCGTGTCGAATGCGGCTTCGCGGTTCTACGCGATCGCACGGGAGAAGAGCACGGAGGCGGAATACTACCTCGCGCTGCTTCGCATGACGGCCCCGTTTGCGGCGGGTGCATGCGCGGTTTTCGTGATCGCGGCTCCGTTCCTGCACGCGCGCTCCCTAGCCCTGCTGGGGGCCGGCACGTTCGTGTGGGCCCTTGCCGCCGGTTTGAATTCGGTTCTCGACGGCATTCAGAATGCCGCCCGGCAGCGGATCATTGTTGCCATTCACCAGGCCGCCGCGCAGGGGCTGCGGTTGATTGCGGCTGTGGCGCTGGTCGCGACGGTTCACGGGGTGGCTAAACCCGGCCTGGCCATGATGGGTTTTGCCGCCGGCGCGGGCGTCGTACTGGTTTCACAGTTGGTGGTGCTGCGCCACCGGGAACTAGCCGCGATCGAATGGCGTGGTGCGACGAGCCCGGCGATGTCCGCGCCCATGTGGACCTATGGGGCTCCGTTCTTTGCCTGGGGACTGTTCACCTGGTTGCAGCAATTCTCGGATCGCTGGGCGCTTCAAGCCACCGTGTCCACGCACGAGCTGGGTATCTATCAGAGCTTCTGCCAGATCGGCGTGGCGCCCATCACCAATCTCTTCGCCGTCGGCATGCAGTTGATCGCGCCGGTGGCCTTTGCCGCCGCCGGGGATGGCTCTTCGGCGGAGCGCCTGGCGGAGAGCTACCGGCTGATCCACAGGACGGCGCTGGCAGGGGCGGTCGCGACGCTGGCGGCGGTCTACGCAGCTACGCTGCTGCGCGAACCCATGGCGCGCCTTCTGCTCGCTCCCGCTTATCGCACGAAGGCGTTCCTGATTCCCTCGCTCATGCTGGCCGCGGGCACCTTCGGCGTCGGTCAAACGCTCACCCTCAAGCTGATGACCCAGGGCAGCGTGAAGCGGCTGCTGGCCCCCAAGATCGGCAGCGCCGCCGTCGGCTGTCTGCTGATGTTTCTGCTGGCCGGGAAATTCGGCGTGGCGGGAGTCGCGGGCGCGCAAATACTGACGGCGCTCGGCTACACCGTATGGGTGCTGGCCCTATCGGCGCCGCAGTCCGGTCTCACTTACTTCAATGCACGGAACCCACATATTCGAGGGCGCGAAATCGCGCCTCAAGCGGCTCGCTAGCGTTCGCGCGGCCTGGACGGTCTACCGGTCGCGGCAGTTGAAGGCGCGTTATCGCGGCCGTCGCCGCCATTACGAGCGGGCCGCCCGCGACGCGGGCCTATGCTACCGCCGCGAGGACGTCGTCGCGGCCATTCGCAGCCGTATAGGCGAGCGCGGCTGGCGCCCGAGCGCCAGACCGGCCGGTCAGGTGCACACATTCGCCTTCATCCCGCGCCTCGACTGGCACGCCCACCTGCTGCCCGATCTGGAAGCGCTCGGACCGCTATCCCACTTCGATTACACGCACCTGGGGTACGGCATCGAAGAGTTCCGCGCCGGCGGCGCCCCGGCGCACAGCCGGCGCGATCGGATGAACCGCATGGCCATCGACGTTCTGCGGGAGGCCCACGCGCGGCAGCCGGTCGATTGGATCTTCGTCTATGCGAGCGGCGTCGAGATTTCCAGGGGCATGGTCGAGGAAATGACCGCGGCCACCGGCATTCCCACCGTCAATATGTGCCTGGACGACAAGCAGAGCTGGCACGGACAGATGGGGATCTGCCCCGCATTCGACATTTCCTGGACTTCGGCCCGCGTGGCCTGCGAGTGGTACCTGGCCGAAGACGCGCGTCCGATCTACATGCCCGAGGGTTGCGACATCGCCACCTATCGCACTTATGCGGAGCCGGCCGACATGGATGTGAGTTTCATCGGAGCCGCCTACGGCTTCCGCGCGAGACTGATCGAGCGGCTTCGGGACGATGGGGTGGCGGTCCGATGTTTCGGCCCGGGCTGGCCCGAGGGCCCGGTGCGCGGTGAAGCCGCTGCCCGGGTGATGAGTCGCAGTCGCATCAATCTGGGCATGGGTGGCATCGGGTACGCCGAGGACCTCATGAATGTGAAGACCCGCGATTTCGAAGTGCCTGCCGTGGGCGGGGGCGTCTACCTGACGTCCTTCAATCCGGATCTGGCCCAGCACTTTCACGTGGGACGCGAGATCCTCTGTTACCGCACCTACGACGATCTGCTCGAGCAGATCCGCTACTACCTCCGCCATCCCGCGGAGGCGCAGGCCATCGCCGTGTCCGGCCAGCGCCGGGCCCTCGCCGAGCACCGCTGGCTCGACCGGTACAGGGAGCTGCTGCGAATTCTTGAGGTGCTCCGATGAGCGCGGCCGTCGAGCGATGGCGCCCCCGCATGGTCTTGTGCGGCGAGTGGCGCGTGGGCGTCTACGAGGCGGCCTTGGCGGAAGGCTTCGGGCAATCCGGCTACGAAGTAATTCCGTTCGAAACTTCCGCGTGGCTGGGCGATACTCTGGCGTGCAAAATTCAAAAGCGTTTGCTCGCCGGTCCGGGCCTGGACGCCTGCGGCCGGGCCTTTCACGACGCACTCCGGCAAGCCCGGCCGGACGTGGTTTTCCTGCGCCTGCCGCAGTTTCTCCCCCCCTCCGAAATCGCCCTCGCGCGCCGGGAGCTGCCAGCCGCCTGCTTCGTGTCTTATTGCAACGATAACCCGTACGAGGATGGACGCCGTTGGAGGCTGTGGCGGCGGTATCACCGGACCGTCCGTCTGTGCGACGTCAATTTCTTTTTCCGCGTCGACAACGTGCTTTCGGCGCAATACGAGGGAGTGCCCCGGCCTCGCCTGGCGCCGCCCTACTACACCGAAGGGCTGCACCGTCCGCTAGCGGATGTGCTGCCCGAATACCGCGGCGATGTGGTGTTCGCGGGCCATTTTGAACCCGACGGCCGGCACCGGTTTATCGAAGCCCTGCTCGATGCCGGCATCGAGGTGCGCGTCTACGGCACCGGCTGGGAGCGCGCGCCGACCGGCGTTACGCGGCGCCTGTCGCCGATCCGGCCCGCCGACGGCGAAGAGTATGTGCGCGTGTTGAACGGCGCCCGCGTGGCGCTGGCGTTCCTCTCGCGCTTGAACCGGGATTACTGGACTTCCCGCTGCATGGAGATTCCCGCGTGCGGCTCGGCGATGGCGGCACAGCGCAATCCGGTGCTCGAGGAGATCTTCGAACCCCAACGCGAGGCCGTTTACTTCGACACCCCACGGGAATTGGTCGAGGCCGTCCGGGAACTCCTGCGCAATCCCGCGGCGCGCGACGCCCTGGCGGCGAACGGCCGCAAGAAGTGCCTGTCGCGTGGCTTCAGTAATATTGCGGTGGCCCGCTCGATGGCCCGTGAATTCGCCGCCGGTTGGGAATCCCGCGGGATGGCCGCCGCGTGACAAACCGTAATCAATCCTCGCGTTACGCGCGCACCGCGCTCACCCTGGTCGCGGCCCTCGGAATGTCGCTGGCCTATATCCAATACGTGCGCCTGCCCATGCCGCTTTACGCGTTGACCAGCCTGTGGTGCGGTTTCCAGGTGTTGCGGATGGCGCGCCTGCGCTCCTTCGTTCTCTGCGCGTTCGGCAGCGCCATGTGGGCCGTCTTTACGATCGGCTGGCTGGTGGTCAACGCCGAATTCCTGAACTTCTCGGGAATGCTGACGCGGCTCGCCTTTACGGATTTCAACAATACCTCCGCCCTGAACGCCCTGGGAGCCAGCCTGTGTCTGTTTTTCGCGGTCGCGGATGCCACCGCACCCGCCTTCGCCTGGCACTGGACGCGGCCCTCCCCGGTCGAGCGAAGCTTCGCCCGTACCACTGCGCTGCGCTGCGTCGTGGCCGGTGCGGCTCTGGCGGCGCTCACCTCGGCGGGAGATTTCATTTTCCACGCGTCCTATTCGGGCGACCTGACCGGAGAGGCCGTGGTGCAGTCCGGGGGCATGGCCATGGCTTCCCTCATGCTGCTTTCGTTCGCGGCGGTGGCCGCGGCGCGCGGCTACGGGATGCGCAACCTGCACTTCGCGGGCATAGCCGGCGCGATCGTCGTGGTGGTGCTGACGACCCGGTTTCTCAAGGGCGACCGCGGCGGGACGCTGGTCGTCTCGGCGACTCTTTTCGTGGTCTGGTACATGAGTTCCCGTCTGAGGCCCACCGGACGCGCGGCGGCCGCCGTTTGCGCCCTTGTCGGGTTGCTGACGGTTTTCCAGCTATGGGGAGAGATCCGCTACTACGTTTCCGATTACGGGTTCGTGAACTCCGTCGCCGAGAGCGCTTCGCGAGGGAGCTCCCAGCATTGGACCGATGTCGACCTGCTCCGCATTCAGCTCATACCCGCCGCCTACTGGCACATGCTCAATGTGGTCTCGCTCAGCCATGACGGCGTGCAACTCGGCGGCCGGCGCATTGTCGATCTGGCGGCCATGGCCATTCCGCAGGACGTGGCCGCGTGGTTCGGCTACACGCGCCCGCAAACGGGAGCCTGGCTGCTGGCCGCGTACCGGGTCAATTCGGGTGGTCTTTTCGTCCTCGCCGAAGCCTTCTGGAGCCTGGGGATTGTGGGCGCGCTGGGCGCCGCCGCCGGGATCGCGTTCATGGGCAGCCACATCGAGCGATTCGTCCGGCGCAACGACCCGATCGTGGCGATGGCTTATATCCCCCTGGTGGGATCGGTGGGGTTTGCCATGTTTTACGGATTGCAGCCGTTCGCCCGCACGCTGGAGATGAGTCTGGCCGCCGCATGGTGCCTGTCGCGGCTGTATGGCCGCGGCTCGAAGTCCGCGGCCTCCGCGAACCGCAAGCGCGCCTGGAACGAATTACCGGAGAAAACCTCATGAAATCGCTCCGCGTATTGTTCTCGACCGGGGCCCTGGACAACCCCAACGAAGGCCCTTTTCATTCCGTCACGCAATTGGCGGATGCCCTCGAGCGGGGCGGCGACCAGGTGACCCTGTTCGGGACCGTGGGCCGCGACGGCGTCACCAGTGAGCTCGAATCGCTGGCGCGCACTATCGCCCTGCGGCGGTCGGGGCCGGCCAACATTCACTTCACATCGGGACTGGCCGCGTTCGGCGAAGCGATTCGTAATGCGCACTGCCTCAGCCTGCATGGGGTGTGGGTCTATCTCAACCATCAGGTGGTCGCCTCGGCCGGAGCCGCGGCTCCCTATATGCTGACTCCGCACGGCTGTCTCAAGTCCCACGCCTTGCAGATCCGGCGATGGAAGAAGTGGGTGGCCGGCCGCATGTACGCCCGGCGGCTGCTCGCAGGCGCCCGCTGCCTGCGCGCTCTGAACGAGGCCGAGTACGAGAGCATCCGCGCCGCCGGATTGGGCAATCCGGTCTGCATCGTCCCCAATGGCGTGCGGCTGCCCGAGATCGACGGCGGCGGATACGCGCCGCACGGGGACAAGCGGACCTGCCTCTATCTCGGGCGCATCCATCCGATCAAGGGCCTGGACCTGCTGGTGAACGCCTGGCTGCGCGTGGCGCCGGAGAACTGGCGGCTGGTGGTCGCCGGGCCGGCGCACGGCCGGCGCGAGAATAATTTTTTGGGCCGCATCCGCGCGTTGAGCGCGGGCGCCGGGATCGAGATTGTAGGACCGGTCAACGGCGCCCGCAAGGAGGCTCTGCTCCGCGGTTGCGATGTGGTGGCGCTGCCTTCCCACAGCGAAGGCCTGCCGATGCAGCTCCTGGAGGGGATGGCCTACGCGAAGCCGCTGCTGATGACGCGGGCGTGCAACCTGCCGGAAGCCGGCGCCGCGGGCGCCGCCCTCGAGTGCGACACGGCGGCCGATTCCATGGAACAGGCGCTTTCAGCCGTCACCGCTCTCGACCGTGCCTCGCTCGCCGCGATGGGGATGCGCGGCAGAGAACTCGTCGAGCGGCAATTTACCTGGGAGCACGTGGCCGGCGACATCCAAGCCGTGCAGTCCTGGATCGTTTCGGGCGGACCCGTGCCAGCGAGCGTTCGACTCACATGAAATTCGCCTTGAGCCGCGATTCCCGCGAGGCTGGGGTTTACGTGAACCGGCTGGGGCGGGCCAACCAATTCGCCCGCGCGCTCTGGGGAATTACATATGCCCTGCTGTTCCGTCCCAGCCCGCGGCCGTTTCATGCCTGGCGCAGAATGCTCCTGCGCCTGTTTGGGGCGCGGGTTGAAAAAGGGGCTCATCCCTATCCGACGTGCCGCATCTGGGCGCCCTGGAACCTCGTCATGGGCGCGCACAGTTCGCTGGCCGACCGCTCCGATTGTTACTCGGTCGCGCGGGTGATCCTCGAGGAGCGCGTCACGGTTTCGCAAGACTCGTTTCTTTGTACCGCCACTCACGACAGCGACTGCCCGGAGTTCCCGCTGGTGACGGCGCCCATACGCCTTTGCGCCCAGAGTTGGGTGGCGGCGGACGCGTTCATCGGGCCCGGCGTGACCGTCGGGACAGGCGCGGTCGTGGGAGCCCGATCCTCGGTCTTCCGCGATGTCGCGCCCTGGACGATCGTGGGGGGGAACCCCGCGCGGTACCTGCGCGAAAGAAGGCACTGAATGCCGGTTAGCGCGTTGATTCTGACACTGAACGAAGAGAAAAACCTGCCCGGCTGCATCGCCTCGCTGCGCTGGGCGAACGATATCGTGGTGCTCGATTCGGGCAGTACCGACCGCACCGTCGAGCTGGCGGCGTCGCTCGGATGCCGCGTCTTCCACAGAGCTTTCGACAATTGGTCGGCGCACCAGCGCTGGGCGGTGCGGAATCTGCCCTTCCGGCACCCCTGGGTCCTCAACATCGATGCCGACGAGCGAGTGCCAGGGGAACTGGCCGGCGAAATCGCGGCGGCGGTGGCCGCACCCGGTTGCGCCGCTTTTCGGATCCGCCGCCGGGATTATTTTCAGGGGGTCTGGCTGAAGCACGCAACGTTCTATCCCACCTGGCTTGTGCGGCTCTACCGGCCGCCGGCCGTGCGCTTCGAGCGCCTGGTCAATCCCGTCACCTGCGTCGAGGGGCCCGTGGGAGAACTGCGGAACCACATCGATCACTGGCCGTTCTCAAAGGGCATCGACCATTGGGTCGAGCGCCACAACGCCTACTCGAATTTCGAGGCGCGCGAATACACCGGGCGTCGGCCGCTCGAATGGCGCGGCCTCTTCCTGCCCGAGCCAAACCGCCGCCGCCAGGCTCTGAAATCGCTGTTCAGCCGCATGCCCTTCCGGCCGGCCATCAAGTTCGCTTATCTCTATCTCCTGCACGGCGGCTGGCTGGACGGCCGGGCCGGCTTCGACTACTCCGTCTTGCAGAGCTTCTACGAGTACCTGATTTCCGTGAAGGTGGCCGAGCTTCGCGGCCGGTCCGAAAAAGCGGCATGAAAATTCTCCTCGTTAACCAGTTCTTTCATCCGGACGAATCACCCACCAGCGTGCTGCTGACGGATGTCGCGCGGGCCGCGGCCGAGAGCGGGCACGCCGTGACGGCGATTTGCGGCCGCGGTACGTACCTGGAATCGGAAGGCGGGCCGCCGCCCGCGGCGTGCGTCATCCGCGTCGGCGGGCTCCGGTTCCGCCGGGGGAGTGCGTTCGGCAAGCTTCTCTCCTACATCCGCTTTTTTGTGGGCGCGCTTTTCCGGGGCCTCGCCCTGGGACGGCAGGACGTAGTGGTTTGCCTCACCACCCCTCCGATGCTTGCCTGCGTCGGCCTTGCGATCAAGGCGGTGCGCGGGTCGCGGCTGGCGATCTGGGAAATGGACCTATACCCGGAAGTGGCGGTGGACGTCGGCGCGCTGGCGCCCCATTCGGCGGCCGCGCGCGTTCTGGCCGCCATCCAGCGCGCGGTGCGCCACCGGGCAGACGTCGTCATCGCGCTGGGGGAATGCATGCGGGAGCGCCTGATCGCTTCGGGCGTTCCGCCGGCATCGATCCAGGTGGCGCATAACTGGGCCGACGCGGATCTCCTGGCGCCCATCGGGACGCAGCCTTCGGGCCCTCTGACGGTTCTGTACTCCGGCAATCTCGGGAGAGCGCACGATACGGGCACCATATTCGGCGCCATGATGGCGCTCGGCGAGGATCGCCGCGTCCGCTTCGTATTCGCCGGGGCTGGCGCGGGCCACCGGGTGCTAGCGGCGCACTGCGCGGAAGCGGGCTTGGCGAACGTCGAGTTCTGGGCCTATTGCCCGCGGAGGGAATTGGCCGCCTGTCTGGCGTCCGCCGACATCGGCCTCGTGACGCAGAGTGCTCCGACCCTGGGCTCGGTGGTTCCCAGCAAGATCTACAGCCTGATGGCCGCGGGCCGCCCCATTCTCTACATCGGCCCGCGAGGTGCCACGCCGCACCGTCTGATCGAAGACCACGGCTGCGGATGGAGTTTTTCCACGGAAGAGGCGGGCGCGGTGACCGAGCTTCTCACGAGACTGGCCGAAGACCGCCAGGCGCTCGCGGAAGCCGGACGGCGCGCGCGTCGCGCTCTTGAAACCCATTACGAACGCCACTCGGGGACAGTGCGCGTTCTCGACGCCATCGTAAAGGCGGGGGCCACCCTCCCGGCCCTGCCCACGCCGGAGGCGCGCACGGCGGTCTCGGCGAACGGCCCGCTTTCCGAACTCAGTAAAGGACCAGCATGAAACGCGCTTTGATCACCGGCACCACCGGCCAGGACGGCTCCTACCTGGCCGAGTTGCTCCTCGAGAAAGGCTACGAGGTTCACGGCCTGAAGCGGCGCTCGTCCTCCTTCAACACCGAGCGCGTGGATCACCTCTACGAAGACGCCCGCGAGGCCCCAACCAATTTCTACCTGCACTATGCCGACCTGGCCGACTCGGGATCGCTCACTAAAATCCTGTACGAGCTTCAGCCCGACGAGATTTATAACCTGGGGGCCCAGAGCCACGTGAAAGTGAGCTTCGAGATCCCCGAATACACCGGCGACGTGGTCGCGCTCGGCGCCTTGCGGCTGATCGAGGCCATGCGCCAGGCGGGCGCCCAAGTGCGCTTATATCAGGCCTCCTCGAGCGAGATGTTCGGCAGCACGCCGCCGCCGCAGAGCGAGACCACGCCGTTTCATCCCCGCAGCCCCTACGCGTGCGCCAAGGTGTTTGCGCACCACGTCGTGGTGAGCTACCGCGAGAGCTACGGAATGCATGCTTCAAGCGGCATCCTGTTCAACCATGAATCGCCGCGCCGCGGGGAGACTTTCGTGACCCGCAAAATCACCCGCGCGGTGGCCCGCATCAAGCTGGGCTTGCAGTCCCGGCTCTATCTGGGCAACCTGGACGCCCGCCGCGATTGGGGGTATGCGCCGGACTACGTACGGGCCATGTGGCTGATGGTCCAGCAGGACTCGCCCGACGACTACGCGATCGGCACCGGCGAATCCCACTCCGTACGGGAGTTCGTCGAGCTCGCCTTCGAGCACGTGCATCTCGACTGGCGCGAGTTTGTGGTCGTCGACCGCCAATATTACCGTCCCGCGGAAGTCGATCACCTGCTCGCCGACGCCTCCAAGGCCCGCGCCCGCCTGGGATGGGAGCCGCGGGTCGGATTCGGCGAGCTGGTCCGCATCATGGTCGATGCCGATCTCGAGGAAGTGCGGACCATGCTGCGCGGCGGGGTGGAAGCCCTGCGCCGCGAACCGGCCTTTGCGGCCTGAAAGCTATGTTCCCTCTGAGCCACAAACGAATCGCGGTCACCGGCGGTGCCGGATTCCTGGGCGGCTACGTGGTAGCCCGCCTGCGCGCCATCGGTTGCCGGGACGTTTTCGTCCCCCGTCGCAAGGATTTCGATCTCACGCGGGCCGGGGATATCGAAAATCTCTTTGCGCTGTGCCGTCCGGAGGTTCTCTTCCACCTCGCGGCGGCAGTCGGCGGCATCGGGGCGAACCGCGCCAATCCCGGCCGCTTCTTTTACGAGAACGCCATCATGGGGATTCAACTGATCGAAGCCGCCCGACGCTGGGGCGTCGAGAAAACCGTGGTGGTGGGTACGGTATGCGCCTACCCAAAATTCACGCCCGTCCCCTTCCGCGAAGAGGATCTTTGGGCCGGATACCCGGAGGAGACCAACGCCCCCTACGGGATCGCCAAGAAGGCTCTGCTGGCGCAATGCCAGGCTTATCGCCAGCAGTACGGGATGAATGCCATCTATCTTCTGCCGGTCAATCTCTACGGCCCCCGGGACAACTTCGACCCCCCATCCTCGCACGTGATCCCGGGGTTGATACGCAAATGCGTGGAGGCCGCCGCGGAGGGCCGCCCGGAGCTGGTCTGCTGGGGCGACGGATCGCCCACGCGCGAGTTCCTCTATGTGGAAGATTGTGCCGAGGGTATCATCCGCGCGGCCGAGTGCTACGACAAGCCGGAACCGGTCAACCTGGGCAGCGGCCGCGAGATCGCCATACGCGACCTGGCGGCGCTCCTGGCGCGCCTGACCGGCTATCGAGGCCGGATTACCTGGGACGTTTCGCAGCCCAACGGGCAGCCGCGCCGTTGTCTCGATACCTCGCGCGCCGACCGCGAGTTCGGCTTTCGCGCCCGCACCGGTTTGGAGGAAGGGCTGCGCCGCACGGTCGAGTTCTATTTGAGTTCCCGCGCGCTTCCGGAGCCGGTCGCCTGTTGAGTCCAATGCCATGTTAGCCCTAGCCGCGGTGGCCCTCGCCGCTTTCCTGATAAGCCTCGCATGCACCCCGCTGTGCAGGGTGGCGTGCCATCGTCTCGGCTGGCTGGACCAGCCCGGTGCCAGAAGGGTGCACCGGACCCCCATTCCGCGCATCGGCGGAGTGGCGATTTTCCTGGGCTATGCGGCGGCCTGCGGACTGATGCGGTTCCTGCCCCTGCCGGCCACGCCGGTCGCGGCGCTCTTTCCCGGCGCGATCCTGGTCTTCGGCATCGGCCTGACCGACGACCTGGCGGGCCTGAAGCCCTGGATCAAGCTGGCCGGGCAGATCGCGGCCGGACTCCTGGCCTACGCCGCGGGAGTGCAGATCCGTTCCATCGGGGGCCTCACGCTGCCGGTGATGGCACAGGCTCCGCTGACGGTCTTCTGGCTGCTGGCCTGCACCAACGCCTTCAACCTCATCGACGGCCTGGACGGGCTGGCCGCCGGCGTGGGGCTCTGCGCCACGCTCACGGCACTGCTGAGCTCCGCCTTTACCGGCAATACCGCGCTGGCCCTGGTGACCGCCGCCCTGGCTGGCGCGCTGGTCGGGTTTCTGCCTTACAACTTCAATCCGGCATCGATCTTCATGGGGGATTGCGGCAGCCTCACGCTAGGGTTCCTGCTGGGCTGCTTCGGCGTCGTCTGGTCACAAAAATCGGCTACTTTGGTCGGTGTCACCGCCCCTTTGCTCGCCTTCGCGCTGCCGCTTCTCGATGCCGGCCTGGCGATCGCGCGGCGGTATCTGCGCGGGCAGGCGATTTTCGGCGCCGACCGGCGCCATATCCACCACCGCCTGCTGGCGCGGGGTTTGACGACTCGCAGGGTGGTGTACCTCCTCTATGCTTTTGCCGGAGCGGCCGCCGGTCTGTCGCTCGTGGTGGGCGCCAATCGCGGGAACCTCGCCGGTCCGGCGCTGCTGCTCTTCTGCGCCTTGGTCTGGATAGCGGTGGACTATCTCGGGTACGAAGAGTTCGAGACGGCCCGGCATCTGCTTTTCGGGGGCGGCCTGCGCCACCTCATCGACGCCAACGTCTCCATCGGCCAGATGGAACAGGCTATCCGCACGGCTGGCGACCTGGAGGGCTGCTGGGACGCTCTGCTGGCGGGCAGCCGCAGCGCCGGATTCAGCCGCGCGTCGCTCGACCTGGAGGGCCGCCGCTTGAGCGCCAGCCTCACCGCGGGCGATTCTGGCGAATGCTGGGACGTACGGATTCCACTCTACGGATCCGGCTATATCAGCCTGTCGGTGCCTTTCGATTCGCCGCAGCCGCCGGCCACGGTCAGCATACTGGCGCGCTCCGTGCGGTCGGCATTTCTGGACAGAATCGGCGCCTGTCACCCGGCCGGGGCGGAGGAGTTTACCGCCGATCTGGCGCGTCTGGCGCTGGCAACCGGGGGCCCCGTCGAGGCTCCGGCAGTAGGGGTCGATTTGAAATGATGAGCACCACCAATTGCCCGAATTGCGGCGCAGCCCGCATCCACCGCTCCCGACGCCGGACGGCGTTCGAACGGGCGGCGGCCGCCATTGGAGGCGGGATGCGCCGCTGCCATCGATGCAACTCGCGCTTCCTCGAAATCGGTGGATCCCTGATCCGCCTCAGGGACGCGCAGCGCATCGCCCGCAAGATGATGCTGGGCCTGGCGATGGCTGCCGCCGCCGGGGTTCTGCTGGCGATGATTCTGTGGCTCAGCCACGCGCAATCCGCCATGCCGCCGGCCTTTCTCGTGTCCGCATGATGCGCCTTCGCCTCGTCCTGCTCCTGCTGCTCCTTTTCGGCGTTGTCACGCTCTGGATTCCCGGCCGCTGGCCGGTCGGGACGCTGGAAGCGGGCGCACTGTTGACAGCCGCCGTGCTGGCTGGCCGGGTCGCGCTGGGCCGTCTACCCGCGCGCGCCGGACCGGCGCCGGTGCTGTGCGCCGCGATGGCTCTTTGGGCCGGGGCACAACTGGCGGCACAGTGGACCGCCGTTCCGGCCGACACGATGGACGCGCTGCTCTACTGGATGGCCGCCGCCTCGCTGGTATGGGTGGCCGAGTCGGCCTGCGCCGGAAGCAGGGAGCGCCGCGCGTTTTTGATCTCCGCGCTCGGCGTGGGTTCGCTGATCTGCTTTGCCGGAATCGTGCAGCTCTTCACCTCGGAGGGGCGCGTCTTCTGGCTGTTTCCCTCGGGCTACGAGTCGCTGGTGATCGGTCCCTTCGTCTCTCCCAACAACTTCGCCGCGTTCGTCGAGCTGCTGCTGCCGGCGGCCCTGGCGATGGGATTGGGCGCGGCGGGCCGCGGCGCCTGGCTGGTGGTGGCGGCGGGTCTGACGGCTGCGGTGGTGGCCAGCGGGTCGCGCGCAGGAACGGCCATGGTCCTGGCGGAGATCGTGGCGGCCTGGTGGCTGCGGCGCCAAAGCCGCGCGGCCATCGTGAGCTTCGCGGCCACGGCGGTGGTTTTGACCCTGGCGGTAGGCTATCAGCTCCTGTGGACGCGTATGGGCGCCGATACCGATCCGTACGCCCTGCGCCGGGAGTTTCTGAAATCGTCGCTGGCGATGGTGAAGAGCGAGCCGCTGCACGGTTTTGGGATGGGTGTCTGGCCGGCGGTTTATCCGCGCTTCGCCACGGTCGATCCCGGCGCCACCGCCAACCATGCGCACAACGAGTGGGTCCAATGGGCGGCCGAGGGCGGTCTGCCGGCCCTGGCCGTGATGCTGGCGCTGGCGGGGTGTGTCCTGGTGCCGGCGGTACGGTCGCTCTGGGGCCTGGGGGCGCTGGCGGTCCTGGTGCATTCGGCGGTCGATTACCCGTTCCTGCGCTTCGGCCTGGCGGCCTGGATTTTCGCGTGGATCGGAGCGCTGGGAGCGCCGGCCCACGTGCGCCGGGGCGCCAGCGGTCCGATCGCTCGTCTGGCCGCATGCGGGGCCGTAGCGGCGCTGGCCGCGTGCTCTTTTTACGCCGCGCGGATCGGGTGGGCCGGCACGCTCTACCAGCGGGCCACGCCGGAAGGCGTCGAGCGCGCCGCGGCACTCGACCCGCTGCGCGCCGAGTATCGTGCCGGCCTGGCGCAGTTCGACCAGGCGGCCGCCATCACCCATCTCGAGCGTGCCCTGGCACTCGATCCGTATCTGACTTCCGCGCGTCTGGCCCTGGCCGCGGAGCGCGAACAGCGCGGTGAAATGGGGGAGAGCGAAGCCCAGTATCTGGAAGCCGCCAGCCGCGACCGGCTTTTCGCCCCCGCCTGGGCCGCCGCGAATTTCTATTTCCGCGCCGGACGTGCCCAGAGCTCCTGGAAGTGGGCCCGCACGGCCGCCGCCATTGCGCCGGGGGATCTCAACGCGCTCTTCGACCTGTGTCTGGCGGCGAATGACGACGCGCACGCGGTAGCCGAGCGGGTCGTCCTGGGCATCTTTTCGGCCGAGCGGCGGTACCTGGCCTACCTGGTGGGGCACCGGCGCGGCGCGGAGGCTCACGCGGTAGCGCGGCGCGTGGCCGTCCGGGGGCGCCCTCAGGACCGCCCCTTGCTTCTCGATTACGTAGATGATGCTGTGGCCGGAGGGCGTATGGCCGAGGCGGCCGAGATCTGGAACAACGCCGCCAGCGACCGTCCGTGGCGCCCGGACGCGCTGGTTAACGGCGACTTCGCGCTTCCCATTTCGAATCGGGGGCTCGACTGGCATCTTGCACAAACCGAAGGCCTCACCTCCGCCACCGGGGACGGCGAACTGGCCCTTTCTTTTTCCGGCCGGCAGCCCGAGAATTGCGAGCTGCTTTGGCAGGCGCTCGCGCTCGAGCCGGGCGCTTCCTACCGGCTTCGTTTCACCTACCGGACGCAGGGAATGGCCGCCGCCACCGGTCTCGGGTGGTCGCTCGATGGAGCGCCCGGCGCGCCGCTGGCCGCATCCGCTGAATGGTCCTCGGTGGAATGGGATTTGGGGGCTCCGGTGACGCCGGCGGTTCTGCGGCTTTCCTACCGTCGCCCGCTGGGGGCCACGCGCGCCGAAGGATCTCTGGAATTACGCGCCATGCGCCTTGAACGGACCGCATCCGCCGATAAGAAATAGCAGGCAAACGTGTTTGAATTCCGCCTTCGGCAACAAAGAAATCCGGCTTCGATGCTCGGCAGCCTCGCCGCTCACGGCGCCTGCCTGGCGGCGGCCCTGCTCGCCTCCGCCTCGTCGCCCCGGGTAACCAGCTACGTGTACACGCACCTTTACGCGCCAGATGGGGCCGCTCCAACGGGAGCTCGCCCGCCACGCCCGGCGAGACGGACCGTGATCCCGCTGCGGCTCGTCGCGCCGCCGCTCGCGCTTCCCCACCGCGAAGCGCTGGCTGACGCCATGCCGCCCGAAATCCGCGCCACGGCCAAGCCCCCTTCCCTGTCGCTCCCTTCCATCACGCCGCTCCCACCCGCACCCGCGCCGACCCCTTTCGAGAGCGCCGTACCCGCCGCCGCGCGCCCCGAAGCGCCTAAAATCCAAACCGGAGGATTTGCCGCCGCCAGCGCCCGTAGCGGATCGGCCGCGCCGAAGATCCTGCTATCGGCAGGCTTCGACGAACCGCGGGCCGAGACCGGCGAGCAGGCCCACTACGCACCGCGCACAGGGGCATTTGGCGATGTGCGGGCCCCCGCGCCGGCAGCCGCGGCGATGGCCGCCACACCAGACGCCGGGTTTGCGGCCGCCCTGCCGGGCATGGCTCCGCAATCGCCCGCCTCGCAAACCGCCTCCGCCGGCTTTGGCGATTCCGTGGCGGTCGCGGGGGCCTCCCCGGCGGCACCCGTGAAAGCCTCCGCGGGATTCGCGGCCGCCTCCATCGCCGCGCATTCCCGCGAACTGTCGGCCGCCGCGCCGGCGGCACGCACGCGGATCGAGATCCTTTTTAAGCCCCGACCCGCCTACACCCCGGAGGCGCGGAAGCTCGCGATCCAGGGCGACGTGGTCCTGATGGCGTGGTTCGAGGCCAATGGCCAGGTGCGCGTCGAGCGCCTTCTGCGGGGACTCGGCCACGGCCTCGACGAGAGCGCCATCCGCGCGGCGGAGGCTATCCGTTTCCGCCCCGCGACCGAATTCGGCCGGCCCATCGATACGGACGCCACGGTCCGCATCACATTCCAATTGGCGAACTGAATATGAAACGCTACCGATCATTACTACGTGCGACGGCTCTCCTGCTGCTTACCGGCGGAGCGGCCCTGCCTGTACATGCCGCGGCCGACGACTCCGCGGCCGAGCGGCTGATCGAGCGGGTCGTCCGACAGGAGGCGCAGTTCATGACCCAACTGCGCGGGCACAGCGCCATCGCCGAAACGTATATCCAGGAGATCCCCCCGGAAGGCGCACCCGCCGAGATCGTCCGCGACCACTACTTTCTGGGCAAGGTGGCGTTCGCCGGCCCGCTCCAGTACCAGCCCATGGCGAGTCACAGCGCCGCGCCCCGCGCGGGCCGACTGCTGGGTCTCTTCAAGGGCCGCTCCTCGATGTTCGTGGCGGAAGGGTTCGCGCAGATGGCGCTGATCGATGCCGAGGGTTTCAGCCGCGAAAATTACCGCATGGAGTACGTGCGCCGCGAGTTCCAAGGCGAGCTGCGCTGCCTGGTCTTCGACGTGGAGCCTCTCAACCCCAAGGCCGCCGGGCGCTTCCGCGGGCGGATCTGGGTCGAGGACCAGGGCTTTCAGATCGTGCGCTTCAACGGCACCTATATCAACGGCAGTTCTTCGCACCTCTACTTCCACTTCGAAAGCTGGCGCGTCAACGTGGCCGGCAGCCAGTGGGTGCCCGGGTTCGTTTACGTGGAAGAGTCGGGCAACCCGGAAAAGGGCTCGCCGATGCCCCGCTTCAAGGCCCAGACGCGATTCTGGGGGTATCGGCCGGCCTCCGCCAGCCGCGCCGGGGAGATGGCTTCGATTGCCGTGGAGGCCGAGGCCGGGGTAGCGGACCGGGCCGCTTCCCCGGAGCCGACACCGCTCGAAAATCAGCGCGCCTGGGAGCGCCAGGCGGAAACCAATATTCTGGAGCGGCTCGAAAAGGGCGGTCTGCTGGCGCCTCCCGGACCGGTAGACGAAGTTCTGACCACGGTGGTGAACAACCTGATCGCCTCCAACGGCCTGGGTGTCGAAGCGCGCTGCCGGGTGCTGCTCACGACCCCGCTCGAAACTTTCTCGGTGGGACGCACGATCGTCATCAGCCGGGGCCTCATCGACGTGCTCCCCGACGAAGCCAGCCTGGCCATGGTGCTCTCCGGAGAACTGGCCCACATCGCCCTGGGCCACCGCACCAACACGCAGTTTGCCTTCGCCGACAAGACCATGCTGGGAGAACAGGAATTGCTGGGGCGGCTGCGGCTGGGGCGCTCCGAGGAGGAGGTGCGGTCGGCGGGCGAGCGCGCCATCGAACTGCTCACCAAATCGCCATACGGTCCGAAACTCGCCGTGGCCGGGCTGTTCCTCAAGGCGCTCGAAGCGCAGGCCGCCCAACTGCCCAACCTGATCCGCGCCAACCTGGGCAACCAGCTCGCCAGCGGCACGAGCCTGGTCCGGATGCAGGAGTTGGCGGCCGGCGGCCCGGCCCTGGAGCGCGACAAGCTCGAGCAGTTGGCGGCGCTTCCGCTGGGCTCGCGCATCCACATGGACGCGTGGACGGACGAGATCGCCCTCTTGAAAACCAAGGCCGTGGCGCTGATTTCGGCGCGCGACAAGCTGCCGTTCGAAGTGACGCCTTTCGTGATTTACCTTTCCCGCGCCGGAACGCGCGCGAAGGAGCCAAATCCGGCGCCGGGAGTCGCGGGGCCGGTCCAGCGGTAGCGCTGGAATCTTAGCAAAGGGGTAGGAAATGAAATCGACAAACCTGACTTTATGGCTGCTGCTCGCGAGCGGCGCCATCGCGGTTTTTGGGGCCTCGCCGCCGATCATCGGGACGGCGACTTCCGCGGGAGCTTTCCTGATCAACAATGCGGCCGTTTCCGGCAGCGCCACGGTTTTGAACGGAGCCGCGATCCACACCGCCGGCAATGCGTCGGAGGTGCGTCTGGGAGGCGGCGCGCGGCTGACGCTGGCCGCTTCGAGCGGCGCCACTGTGTACCGCGACCGAGCTTTGCTCGAAGCGGGCGCCGTGGCCTTGAACTCCGCCTCCGGCTACCGCCTGGAGGCGCGCTCCGTGCGGGTGACGCCGCTCGCGAGCGAGGCGCGCATCGAGGTTGCGATGGACGGGCCGAACGGCGTCACGGTGGCGGCCCGGGCCGGAAATGCCGAGGTGCGCAGCGCCGCCGGCGTTCTGATCGCGCGCGTTTTTCCCGGCGAAGCGATGGCCTTCGATGCCGCGCCCTCCGGCCGCGTGCAGTTCGCGGGTGTGCTGACCCGGCGCGGCGACGTCTATCTGATCAAGGACGACGTTACGCATGTGGTGGCCCAACTGCGAGGCGCGCATCTCGCCGCGCTGGCCGGGAAGCGCATCAGCGTGACCGGCACGTTAGCCTCCGGCACGCCGCAGGAGGGGGCTTCCGAGATCGTGGATATCGCCCAGGCGAGCGTTACGCCCGGCGCAGCGGGAAGCGGGAGCGCGGGCGGCACGGCTAAGCCAGCCGCCGTCTCCTCCGGCCTCTCGGTTCGCACCATCGCGATTGCCACAGCCGGCATCGCGGGAGCCGGAACGCTCGGCGGGCTGGCCGTGGCCGGCACGTTCGAGGGCAGCTCCGTCAGTCGGTAACCCGCCATGGGCGGGGACGGCCGCTCCGCCCTGCCCATCGAGTGCTCTCTGTTCGCCGGCGGCGGCATACCGCCAATTCGGCGGTGGCGTCTTATAACACCAGTTCGCCATGCGCGGCGCGCATAACACCGGTTCGCAAGGCTGCGCCGGAATAACGCTCAGTCCGCCCTCGACAGGAGGATCGCGCGAAATCGCGCGCGTCAGTTGACCTGTCGGCCCCGGGGTTGCCGGCTCACTTTCCCGCGAAAGGATTTTCGTCCGCGCTGGGCCCGTACACCGAAGGCACCGGAATATCCAGAAGCCGAAGATAAACGGTAAGCTGGCCCCGATGATGATACAGGTGGTTCAGCATGATCGAGCGATATAGCCCGATCCGTGGTATTGTGAGCACGGGAACTCCGCCCTTGGTCATCGACCAGTTCACCATCAGATCCGCATCGCTCATGCCGCCGACAATCTGTCTGGCTTGAGCCAGGCTCTCCTCGAACGCCTGCAGGATCGCAGCGGCACTTTCGGGAGGCGGCGTTGGAGAGAAGCTTTCCATTGCCATGGTGCTTTGCATTCCCAACTTGGCGACTCCGTCCTGCAGGGTGGCGATGTGCTGCGCCAGTTGGCCCATGCTCATCGATTACTCGTGAGGTTTCCACGCGAGACGGCTGTCGGGCACGCGGGAGAGGGCGGCGCGGGTCGCCCCGGCTTCCTGTTCGAGTTCGGCAAGTAATGAATCGGCCAGCGGCATGGTTTGGGTCTCCTTCAGGATTTTACTTCGACCTGCTGCCCGCCGTGTAGCAATGGCCCGCGCGCGGCACAGGTCGCGTGGGACCCCGCACCAACCGGCCGTCCGGCCCTCTTCGCCGTAGCGATCCCCCGCCCGCGCGCTATTTGCCGGCGCCCCCGCCGGGCCGCTCGCAGGCGGCTGGTTCAGCGCCGGAGCCTTACCTGGCTGGCTGGGCGGGCTGCGCAGGGACTTTGTGCTTCAAATAGCGCTGGTATGCCGGCGGGTCCAGTCTTTGCTTCAGGAACTCCTCGTATTCGCGAATCAGCGCGGGATCCGTCGGAGAACTGTAGATATCGCGCGAGTCGTACTTGCCTTCGGCGAACTTCTTCTTGGTCCATTCGTCGTGGGCGTGTACGATGTCGGCGGCGTCGGCCACTTCCTGTGCCAGATGCGGCGGAATGAAGCTGACGCCCTCCCGGTCCCCCACTACCACATCTCCCGGCATGACCAGCGCGTCGCCGATCCGTACCGGAATCTCGATGCCGGTGACGATGCCGTTGGTCAGCCAGGGCGGCGCCGAGGTGCGGTAATACGCCTGCATATTGAAATCCGCGATTCCGTCCAGATCGCGAATCGGGCCGTCGATGACGAAACCGTTCCCCGTCCGCTTCCAGATGAAATACGCCAGATTGTCACCCACCACGCCGCCCGTGTTGGCGGCGGCTTCGACGACCAGCACATCTCCGGGCTGAAGCATGTCCAATGCCACCTGGTGATCCCAGGGCCGCTTGACGCCCGTGCGGCTGAACTCGGCGCGGTCCACCTCCGCGATGTCCGCGCGAGAGGGCATGATCTGCACTGTAAACGCCCGCCCCACCAGCTTCTTGTCGCCGCGGAGCATCTTCAGGTCGCCGGCATAATTGTTGGGAAAACCCTGCCCAGCCAGCATCATCTCTTCGGCGGAGAGGCCTTTCATCTTTTCGAGCAGCGCATCCGGGACCTTGGGCCGCCCGTCCGCGAAGCGCTCGTAGGGGTTCTTGGCGGTGTACTTGAT
Organism: uncultured Solibacteraceae bacterium; assembly: GCA_964427655.1. Classification (GTDB taxonomy): domain Bacteria; phylum Acidobacteriota; class Terriglobia; order Bryobacterales; family Bryobacteraceae; genus CAVQNQ01. Next base: position 32,007 of record CAYRWE010000022.1, read on the forward strand.
CATCTGCTCGCGCGTCAGCCGGAGCACCTGGGCTTGCGAAGCGACCACTGCAAGCCCCGTCACGAGCCATAAGGCGATGGCCGATTTCATGGCATAAATCCTTTCAACGATAGAACCGAAAACACACAGCCGACGACGCACGTTTTCGTGGGGACCGGGTTCCGCGGTCGAGACAGCCGGACGAATTGCCGCGAGCCGGCGCGATTGCCGGCCTTATCGGGAGCCGCCCGCGTACTTGGCCCGGTTCTGTTCCTGGCGCGCCAGGGCCCGATCCATGGCTTTAGGGAAGCGCGGATTCGGAATGGTGACCGGGGCCGCGGGATCGAACGGGAAGCGCCGCTTCAACTCCTCCAGGCCGGCCAGTTCCACGCCTAATCCCGGTTTGTCACTGAGCGTCAGATAGCCGTTCTTCGGCACCAGGGGTTCCCGGAACAGCACATCCCGCCAGGGAGTGTTGGGATACATGAAGTACTCGCACATGTATCCATTGGGAAGGCCGGCGGCGAAGTGGGCGTTGGCGATGGTCCCCAGCTCGGTCTGCCAGTTGTGCGGCGTCATGCGCACGCCGTTGTACTCGGCCATGCGTGCGACGTACCAGTTCTCGGTCATGCCCACGGCAATCGTGTCCGACTGGACTACGTCGTAGATCTTGCGCTCGATGAAAGGCCGTGCACGTGTTCGGTCGCGGAACTGCTCGCCGCCGAACAACATCACTTTCGGCATGGCCGCCTTGAGCTTGAGGTAATCGTCGAATTCGGCGGGACCCTGGTCGCCCATAGGCTGCTCGAACCAGTGGTAATTCAGCTCGTTGATGATGGGCGCCACCTCGAGGGCCTGCTCGATGGTCCACTCGTCATAGGCTTTCTTTTCGAGCGCCAGCTTGAAATTCGGACCGACGGCCTCGCGGACCTTGCGGCAGACGGTGTTACCTAACTTCTCGGCCGTCATGCCGGCCTCTTCCCAATCGGTACCCGGGCGCCACTTATAGGTATCGAATCCCAGCTCCTTCAGTTTCAGCGCCTCTTCGATTAGAGCCTCCACGCCGAAGGCCTTGCCGTCCCGCTTGTCGTAGAAGGTCCAGTTCACGCCCGCACTGCCGTATACGTGCACCTTGGGGTTCGGCTGGCGATCGGTGGCCAGCAGTTTGTATAACGGCAGCCCCTTGGCCTTGCCAATAAGGTCCCAGCAGGCGATATCCACGCCCGCCTGCGGGGACATCAGCTCGACATCGAAAGGGTTCTTTCCCACCAGGCGCGAAAAATCGGGCGCTCCAGCGATGCCGAAAGCGGGGCCTGGACCGATCCCTACGATTCCCCGGTCCGTGAAAACCTGCAAGACGGTCACGCCCCGCGACAGCGTGATAATCGGCCCCGCCTCTTCGATAAACAAACCGGCGGGAGCCTTGTAAGTGAGCGGAGTGGCTCGAACTTCCGTGATCTTGAGGTTCTCGCGGCCCACTCCTTCGAGTAAGTGGGCGAAGCTGCCGGTTGCGGCCCCGGCCGCGCGAACGCGGCCCCGCTCGCAGCCGGCGGAGAAGATCCCCGAGCCGGCGGCCGCGCCGGCCAGCAGGGAGCGCCGCGTTACCCGCTTCATCGCGCGTTCTCCATCCGTGGATTGGGCTTCGAGTACGAACCGGGGGCCCAGGGGAACTTCTTCTCCACGTCGGCAATCAGTTCGACCCCGAATCCGGGCCGGTTGGGCAGATCCATGTATCCGCGCTTCACCACCAGCGGGTCCTTGAAAATCTCTTCCTTGAGCGGATTGTAGGTCTGGTTCAGCTCCAACATGTGGCGGCTGGGGCTGGAGGCCACCAGGTGGGCATTGGCGATGGTGGTCAGCCCGCCGTGCCAGTTATGCGGGCAATGGTATTTGCCTCGCACATGGGCCATACGCGCAATGAACCAGTTCTCCGAGAGGCCCGTAACGTTGCAATCGGTCTGCACGATGTCCATGGCATTGTGCTCGATCCAGGTCTTGATCTCGAACCGCGTGCGGTCGCTTTCGCCGCCCGATACCAGGCAGACCTTGAGGGCTTTCTTGACGGCGATATACTCCTCGATGGTGTTGAGCGGCTGCTCGAACCAGTGGAACTTCAGCTCGTCGAGCAGCGGGCAGAACTCCTGCAACACTTCCTCCAGGTGCACCGGCTGGGCGCGCAGGGTTTCGTGCATCAGGTCCATGTTGGGGCCCACGGCCGCACGCAGGCGGGGCAGCATCGGCATATACTTCTTCAGCGTCATATCGCTGAATCGCCAATCCGTGCCGGCGCGGAATTTGAATGCCGTGAAGCCCTGCTCCTTATATTTAAGCGCCTCTTCGATCAGCGTCTTCTCGCCGTCGCCGTACCACTCGTGATAGTCGCCGCCGCTGGCGTAGACGCGCAGATGCGGGTCGGGGATATTATCGGATGCCAGCAGTTTATAAACCGGCAGGTTCAGGGCTTTGCCCATGACGTCCCAGCAGGCGTTGTTCACGCCAGCCCAGGCTGCGGAGGTAGCCCGGTCCGGGATGCCGCTGCCGCGAGGGGGCGTCAGGTCGCTGGCGCAGGCTATGAAATCCACGTCGAACGGATTCAGGCCGATGAGCACCGGCTTAATGACTTCCTCGGTATATTTCTTGATGACGTCCGGCCCGCCGTAGGGCGAACCTTCGGCGATGCCCACGATGCCCTTGTCGGTGAAGATCTGGCACAGCGCCGCGTCGGTTTTCCAGACGATATAGCGGTCGCCCCGCCAAAGATTGCCCTTGGGATCGACATAAGAGAGCGGCGTAACTTTGATATCCGTGATCTTGATGTTTTCCCGCTTGATGTTCTGGGTTGGGTGGCTGACACCGGCCTTCCGGGCTGCCTCCCGTTGAGCTTCCGGCGAGCTTCCGGCGAACCCGAGGCGGGTCCCCAGGGCACCGGCAGCCATTCCGGCGCCGGCAAAAAAAGATCTTCTGGTGGTTCGGCTCACGAGCAACTCCTTTCCAAAATGGATTTGTGTTTCGCTGCCCCACCACTGTTCCCGGTGGCGGCCGACTAACAGTGGGGGTATCTGTCGCCCGCCGCCACCGCACAGCAGTCCTCGGAAGTGCCTTTGCACCTCCTCAACGGTCAGCCGAGTAGAGTGTGCCGCAGGCGGGCCGGGCAGTCAAGTCGAAGCCGCGTTCGCGGACGTTTAGGCTACGTTAACGGGGTGTGTATCGTTAACAAGTCAAGTTGTCCGGTTTTGATAATTAGTGATCTGTCCGCTTTGTG
>CAYRWE010000023.1:0-34903 GCA_964427655.1 uncultured Solibacteraceae bacterium
TGTAAGCGACATCCTCGTTCAGCCACTTGCGATAGGGAGTTTCCAGCTCCTTGCGGAGCTTCTCCTCGCGCTTCTTTTTCTCTTTGTCGGTGAGCGGCTTGGAGACGGTTTCCCGTTGACCCGTGGTGGCTTTCTTAGGAGGGCTGGGAGCGGTTTGATCGCTCTGTTGGCCCGTCGCGACCAGACACGCCGCGATCGCCAGAAAGACGCAGGACATCGAAAGACATACAGCTCGCATACCGCTTCACCGGTCCTCTTCAGGCTAGATTCGCTAATACCCATTCTAAGTCCGGGTAGGGGGCCGGTCAATGTGAACGGGACGCACACTGTAGGCCAGAAGTCGCGGGTTGGCACCTCGTTCCGTCCGGCGGTCACACCGGAAGGCAATGTTTATCTGGCTTGTTTACTTAATGTTGGCGAGACACGAGAAAGAATCCCGGTGGGTCTCCGGGTACTTTGGAGGCGTGAGAGGGAATTCGGACCCATCATTTAACCAGACATCCACGTAACTTTCTCCCCGGCATACCCACCCGCTCTACGGAGCGCAACCCACCCCGACCCCCGGGTTCCCTCTTTTTGTTCCGGATTCCCAGCGCGGCTCGCACAAAACTTTGACATTTCGGTTTCGTTCTGGCTAACTCTTTATATGCCCGCAGGTTCCCATCGCTTTCAGGTCGGTTCGATCGGCTGCACCGTCCTGACCGACGGCTACTGCGGCTACCCCACCTCGTGGTTCTTCCCCAGCGCGGATGCCGAGGAACTGTTCCGGGCCCTCGAAGAGCGCAAGATTTCGCAGGAGACCGTGCTGACCCCATATGTCTGCCTGGTCCTGGAGACCGGCCGCAACGTGGTCCTGGTGGATACCGGAGCGGGCGAGTCCGTCCCCACCGCGGGGGCGGTGATCGCACGACTGGAGGTGGCGGGAATACGCCCTTCGGACATCGATACCGTGGTCCTTACGCACGCGCATCCGGACCATGTGGGTGGCGCGCTGGATGCGCGGTCCCGCCCGGCCTTTCCCAATGCCCGCTACATACTGAGCGAGCCGGAATGGGATTTCTGGATGGCCGAGCGCGTCAACTTGGACGGGCTTAGGGTGCCCGAGGAGCTGAAATCGACCTTCACGCGCGAGGCACGGCGCCATCTCACGGCCCTGCGGCACAAGGTGGAACTGGTGGCCGGCGAAGTCGAGATTCTGCCGGAAGTCTGGGTGATTCCGGCTCCGGGGCATACGCCTGGCCACCTGGCGCTCCTGCTGGCGTCGGATGGGCAGCAGATGCTGAATATCGCGGATGCGGCGGCCCATCCGCTGCACCTGGAACACCCGGAGTGGGAGAACGGATTCGACCTGGCGCCGGAGCAGGCGCTGGCCACGCGGCGCGATTTGCTGGAGCGGGCGGTGGCCGGGAATATGCACCTGATGGCCTTCCACTTCCCCTTCCCGGGAGTCGGACGGGTCACGCCGCGGCCGGCGGGCGGCTGGGAATGGATGCCGGGCTGGTAGCGAAAAATGTGTAAAAAAGTGCGGAAGAAGAATTGCTGGGCTAGATCGTGCGAGGATCCGTACGATGGAAGCCTTCGTGATCGGCGCGGCGTTCCTGGGCAGTTGCGCGGCGGCGCTGGGGCTTCAGCGAGCGGCCCTGGAAGGATTGTTTTGGATCATGCAGGCGCGGCGTACGCGCCAATAGACGGACAGTCCCTACTTGCGCGAGCCGCGCTCGGGGTTTCTCAACTGCGATTGCCGCATCTTGTTCTTCTTGCGCTTGGGCTTGCTGATAACGAACGTGCCGCTGCCCAGGTACTCCGCTTTGTAGGTCTTGTCGTCGGCCAAAGTGGTGCTCCTCCGAAATGATGTTCTATTGTAGCGCGCATTATCCTGAAGATGAAATGACGGGACAGTGGCTGGCGCACGAACCCGAGGCGGCTCCGCGTAGCCGAAAGACCATCCGCCGCGCGCTCATCCTGGCGCTCCTGGCGGCCGCGTGTGCACCGGCGGCACCGGTGGACGATCGCGGGCTGGCGGTCTGCCGCGAAGTCCCCGATATCGCCCGCGAACTGACGGCGATCTCGGGGCTGGAATTGCGGCGGCCGGTGCCCTGCGACTTCATGAGCAAGGAGAAGGTCAACGAGTTTCTGAAGCAGAAGGTGAAGCACGGCTCGACGAAAGAAGAAATCCGCGCCGACGAGCTGACGCTGAAGAAATTCGGCCTGGTGCCGCAGGATTTCGATCTCTCCTCCAGCACCGTGGATCTGCTCACCGAACAAGCGGCGGCCTTCTACGATTACGACCGCAAGAAGCTGTTCATCACCGAAACTGCCAGCCGCGAGGACGAGGAGCCCGTGCTGGCCCACGAACTGGCGCACGCCCTGGCGGATCAGAAGTTCGATCTGGGGAAGTTCATGCGCAAGGGGCGCAACAGCGACGACGGCTCGGCGGCCCGCCTGGCGGTGATGGAAGGGCAGGCCACCTGGCTGATGTCCGAGTACATGGCCCGCAAGTCCGGCAGGTCGCTGGCGGATTCGCCCGATCTGGTGCGCGCGATGAGCGGGGTGAGCGACAGCGGCGGCCAATTCCCGGTCTTCGAGAGCGAACCGCTGTACCTGCGGCTGACCCTGGTTTTCCCTTACACCAAGGGGATGCTGTTTCAAAATTCGGTCTTCCAGCGCGACGGCAAAGACGGTTTCGCCGAGGTCTTCAAGCGCTCGCCGGTCTCGACCGCGCAGATCCTGCACCCGGATCTCTATTTTGACGATGTGAAGCCGGCCGATCCGGATTTGCCGGAGCCGCACCTGCCCCATGGGTATAAGGGGCTGGTGGGCGGCAGCTTGGGCGAGCTGGATACCTCGGTGCTGTTGGAGCAGTACCTGGGCAAGGAGCGCGCCGCCGAGATCGCGCCGCACTGGCGCGGCTCGGCCTTCGAGTTGCGCGAGAACAAGAAGGCCAAGCGGGTGGTCCTGCTGTACGCCGCCGAATGGGATAGCGAAGAAAGTGCGGGGCTGTATCTGAAGGCTTACCGCGAGGTACTGGCCAAGAAATGGAAGCACATGACGGTGGCTTCCGAATCCGACAGCGCGGTGTCCGGCGACGGGGATGACGGGGGGTTCGAGTTGCGGCGCACGGGCAAGATCGTGACCAGCATCGAAGGCCGGGAGCCTGCGATACACTGAGCAATATGCCGAAACGCCGATGCGTTCTCGCGGTTGCGGCGCTGTGTGCGCTGGCGGGCCGAATGGCGGGAGCCGAGATTCCGCGGCCCGCGCCGGATATGGTGGTCCATCTGAACGGCGGCAAGGATCTGCACGTCAGCCAGTACAAGGGCAAGCCGCTGGTGCTGGCCTTCATTCTGACCACCTGCCCGCATTGCCAGAAAACGGTCGGATTCCTGGGCAAAGCGCACTCCGAATTCGCGGCTCGCGGTTTGCAGATCGTGGGCGTGGCGATCGAGGCCGATGCGGCGCAGAACCTGGCGGGCTTCATAACCACATTCAATCCGCCCTTCCCGGTGGGTTATAACACCGACCACAATACGGTTCTGAACTACCTGCAACATCCCCCCATGCTGCTACTGAAGATGCCGGTACTGGTGTTTATCGACGGCCAGGGCGTCGTGCGGGCGCAGTATGAAGGCGACGATCCGTTCATGGCGGAGGACAAGCAGGAGCAGAACATTCAGCAGGCCATCGACGGGCTGCTGGTAGGCGGAGCGGCGGGCAAGAAGACGACGGCCACCAAGCGCGCGAAGGCGAGCTGAAGCTGCGCCGTTACCGCAAGCGGCGCGCCACATCGTAATCGCGCGCCGGCCGGGCCCGGTTTCGTTACAGTAAATAGTTGCAAGCCACTTCGAACCACGCGGGATCGGCGCTGGTGGCGCACAGCGGCGGTCCCACGGCCGTGATCAACGCCAGCCTGCTCGGGTTGGTGGAGGAAGCCACTCGGCGCACCTGCTTCCGCACCGTGTACGGGGCGCGTTTCGGCCTGGAAGGCATCCTCAAGCAGGACTTTGTGGACCTGACGGCGCTCGACCGGGCGCGCCTGATGCGCGTGGCGCAGGCACCCTCTTCGGCGCTGGGCACTTCGCGGCGCGAGATCGGAGCGGAGGGCGACCGACTGCTCGAAATCCTACGGGCGCTCGACATCCACTGTCTGTTTTACACGGGCGGCAACGGCTCCATGGGTGCGGCCTCCCAGATCGCCGCCCTGGCGCGTGCGGCGGACTTCGAGCTGCAAGTGATCGGGATTCCCAAGACCATCGATAACGATCTGGCCGAAACCGATCACACGCCGGGATATGCGTCAGCGGCGCGCTTCTTCGCCTGCGCGGTGCGGGATATCGGGGCCGATAACCGCGCGCTCCCCGGGCAAGTGCAATTCGTGGAAGTGCTGGGGCGCAACGCCGGCTGGATTGTGGCCGCCACCGCCCTGGCGCGGCATCGGCCCGACGACCCTCCGCACCTGATCTACCTGCCGGAGCGGCCCCTGCCGCTCGACCGGCTGCTGGGCGATGTGGAGCGCGTATACAGCCGCCTGGGGCGCTGCGTGGTGGCGGTATGCGAAGGCCAACTCGATGAGCACGGGCAGCCGTTCGGCGCCGACGTGCGCGGCAATGCGCGCGGCGGCCTGGCCATGAACCTGGCCCACCGGCTGGCCAGCCTGGTGACGGCGCGCCTCAAGCTGAAAGCGCGCGGCGAGAAGCCCGGCTTGCTGGGGCGGGTCAACCGGGCGGCGCGCTCAGCCGTGGATTGGAAGGAAGCGCGGCTGTGCGGGCGGGCCGCTGTGCGGGCCGCCGCGCGCGGCGTCTCGGGCGCCATGGTGACGCTGGTGCGGCGGGAAGGCCCGGGCTACCGCGCGTCCACTGGCCTCGCCGCGCTCGAGCGCATCGCGGGAGTGGAGCGGCTCTTGCCGGAGCGGTGGCTCGATCGGCAAGCCGGCGAAATGCATACGGAGTTCCTGGAGTACGTGGCGCCGCTCGTGGGCGAAATCGAAAGCTACGAAGATCTGGGATAGACGGGGCGGCTACCCGCCGGATTGCAGGCGCGTGCTCATGGGGCCGAGGTGGATATGCGCGCCGGTGGCTTTGCCGGGGACGGCCTGGCGGAATGCGAAATAAGGGATGCGCCGGGCGTTGAGGTATTCGCGCAGCCAGACGCCCTCGGGAGTATCGGGGTGCAGGGCGACATCCACGCGGCCGCAGTGATCGAATCCCAAAGCCCGGTGGACGGCCGTTTCACCCATGGCGCTCACCGGCAGCGGCTTGCCGAAACGGGTTTGGAAGGCCTTCTCGACCGCCGCGAAATCGGCGTTCGTGAACACGCCATCGCCGTCATGGCGCTCGGCGATCTCGTGCGCGGTGGAGGGTTCCTCGGCCAGCCGGGTCTCGAGCAACTGCTCGGCGCGGGCCATTTCGGTCACTTCGCGCACAAGGCTGGCGCGCTCGGCGGCCAAGGCGCATTCCCGGCGGGCCCAATCGGCTTCCTCCTGCAAGGGCGTGAGCGAGGCCTGGGGGGCGGCGCCGAGATCGGCCAGCTTGCGGGCGTCGTCAAGGGCTTTCTGGCGCCGCTCGAGGCGGCGGCCGGCTGCGGCCACCATGTCGTCGGCCAGCGCCTCGGTGAGGTCCGCGCCATAGACGGTCTTGCGAAGCAGGGCCTCGTCGCGGGCGTCGGCGATGGCCTCTTCGCCTTTGTCGAGCAGCGCGCGAGGAGCCGCACCGGAATCGACCAGGCTGCGCACCCTTTCGAGGTTCTCCTGGGCGCGGGCGACCTCGGGATCGACCACAGGAGCCTGCGCCCACACGGATGCCGCGCAAACGACGAAAATCAGAGGCCCAAAAAGACGCATTAGTTTTCATCTTAACAACTGGCGCCCGGGAGATGCGCCGCGGGCGTGTGCCGGCGCCGTCCGGCGGGCATTCGCGCGGTAAAATCTCGACGAGGGGCTTACGAAATGGCAGAAAGAGATCTGAATAACCGGACGGCCGCGGCGGCGCAGCCGGCCCGGGCACAGAACCCGATTCACACGGACAGCGAAGGCCTGGAGGCCGGCGGCGTCAAAATCCCGGTGGCGGATGGCGAGATTCCGGGCTATCGCGCGGTGCCGGCGGGCGGCGGCCGGCACCCGGTGATCCTGGTGGTGCAGGAGGTGTTCGGCCTCAACGAGCATATTCAGGATGTCTGCCGGCGCTTCGCAAGGCTGGGCTACTGCGCGGTGGCGCCGGAGCTGTACGTGCGCCAGGGCGATGTCTCGGGGATGCAGGATTTCGGCGCCATCCGGCCCATAGTCTCAAAGGTTCCGGATTCCCAGGTGATGGCGGACCTGGATGCGACCGTGGGCTACGCCGAGAAGAGCGGACGCGGCGAAGCGGCGCGCGTGGGCGTCACCGGCTTCTCCTGGGGCGGACGCATCGCCTGGCTATATGCGGCGCACAACCCGCGGCTCAAGGCGGCGGCGGCGTGGTACGGCAGGCTGGGGGGCGAAACCAACCCGCTGCAGCCGCGCAACCCCATCGACGTGGTGTCCGAATTGCACTGCCCGGTGCTGGGCCTCTATGGCGGCCAGGATGCGAGCATCCCGCGCGACAGTGTCGAGAGGATGCGCGCGGCCGCGAAACAGGCGGGCAAGACGGTCGAGATCGTGGTCTACCCGGATGCCGGTCACGGATTTTACGCCGATTACCGGCTCAGCTACAATCCGGAGGCCGCCCACAACGGCTGGCAGCGGCTGCGCGACTGGTTCCGGAAGTACGGATGCTGATCCCGGCACAGGCCGACCCGGCTGCATCATGTTGCATCATGGCGGGGGGCTTTACAGCCCTGATATAATGGGTTCAGATGATTTTCCGCTTCCCGCGCAAGCGGGGTGTCGAAGGTCCGGTTGGCCCCCTTTTTAGCCTTTTATCTTGTCTCGAACGGTCTCAGCCCGGAGGTATCCAGCAACCCCTCAATGAAAGCTAGCGTCCGCATCAGCCGTGGCGTGGAAAGCCTGTTTGGTACCCGGGATGAGAACATCCGGCTCATCGAATCCGGCTTGGGAGTGCACACCCAACTGGTTGATAACAATATAGAGATCGAAGGCGAGGCGGAAGGCGTCACGCGCGCCGAAACCCTCATCGAGGAATATAATTCACTCGTTCGCGAAGGCCACATCTTCAATAACGGCGACCTGAACAGCTACCTGCGGGTGGTCATGCTGGATCGCGAGGTTTCGCTCCGGGCGCTGGTGCAGAGCGGCCGGCAGCGCAATTTCGGCAAGAAGATCCTAGCGCCGAAATCCGTGAACCAGCGGCGCTACCTGGAGGCCATCGAGCGCAACGACCTGGTGATCGGCGTGGGGCCGGCGGGCACGGGTAAGACCTACCTGGCGGTGGCGATGGGGATTTCCGCGCTGATGAATAAGCAGGTGGCGCGCATTATCCTGACGAGGCCGGCGGTGGAAGCGGGCGAGCGCCTGGGCTTCCTGCCGGGCACGCTACAGGAGAAAGTGGACCCCTATCTGCGCCCGCTCTATGACGCGCTCTACGACATGCTCGACGGCGAACGCGTGGAGAAGCTGTTGGAGCGCAATGTCATCGAGGTGGCGCCCATCGCGTTTATGCGCGGCCGCACGCTCAACGACAGCTTCATCATCCTGGACGAAGCCCAGAACTCGACCGCCGAGCAGATGAAGATGGTGCTGACGCGGCAGGGCTTCAACTCCAAGATGGTGGTGAACGGCGACATCACGCAGATCGACCTGCCCGCCGGACGGCGGAGCGGGCTGGTGGATGCGCTCGAGATCCTCAAGGGCGTGGAAGGCATCAGCGTGGTGCTGTTCGACGAAAAAGACGTGGTGCGGCACCCCCTGGTGCAGCGCATCGTCAAGGCCTACGAGCGGTACAACGAGACGATGGGGACGGGCCGGCAGCTCACGCTGAAGCTCGCCGAGCAGGCGAATGAAAGCGCCGCCGAGGCGGCTCCGCTCGCCTGAGGCGAGGTCTCATGTCTTCCTCCGATGGCAGTACCGTGGTTTTCCGGCGGGTCCCGGCCGGACTACGCCGCAAATCTATCGAAAATTTCGCGCGCACATTGGAACGCGAGCCGGCTAAGGGGCGGGCATTCGATTGCCTGATAACGGGCGACGCCGAGCTGCGGCGGCTGAATCGCGAGTTTCGCGGGAAAGACGAAGCGACGGATGTTTTGTCGTTTCCGGCGGAGGGGCTGGGCAAGCTAAAGCATGCCCCACCGGAATCCGGGTACCTCGGCGATATCGCCATCTCGCTGGCGCGGGCGCGGAGCCAGGGACGCCAGTTCGGGCACACCACCGAGGATGAGATCCGCATCCTGATGTTGCACGGGGTGTTACACCTGCTGGGCTTGGATCACGAGAGCGATAACGGCCGCATGGCACGCGCCGAGAAGCGCTGGCGGGCGCGGCTGGGCCTCGCGGGCGGGCTGATCGAGCGAGTGCGGGTATGATCATCGCTGCCGCTCTGGCCACGCTGATTGCCGTCCCGCTGTTGGGCCTGGTGACATTCGTGCAGTTGCTCTATCTCGAGAGCCTGCGCCTGCGCACGCGCGATCTGCCGTCGCTCAAGTTCTTCAAAGAGACGCTCGAAGACCGGCTAGGCCTCGAAACCGAGCAGGGGGCCGGGGCGTTTTCGCTCATCAAGCACACCCTGCTGGTGCTGACCGGAATCTTCTGCTTCGCCTGGTTCGCGGACGGCCAGCCGTGGAACGGCGGCGTCTTCTGGCAAGCCGCGCTGACGGTCTGGCTGGTCATGCTGGCGGTCTCCTACGCGCTGCCGCAGTTGCTGTACCGCCGGACAGGAGCCAAATGGCTGCTGCCGCTGGTGCCGTTCCTGCGCGGCCTGGCGTGCCTGGCGCGCCCGTTCGAGGCAGTGCTGGGTTTCTTCCAATCGCTGATCGATCTCGCAGACGACCCGGCGAACAAAGAGGAAAGCCCCACCCCCGCCGAGAACGTCGAGGCGCTCATCGATGCCGGCACCGAAGGGGGGCTGATCGAAGAGGAGGATCGCGAGCTGATCCAATCCGTGGTCGAGTTCGGCGATAAAGTGGTGCGCGAAGTGATGACGCCGCGGCCCAACATCGTGGCCATCTCCGCCGATGCCACGCTCGAACAGCTTCGCCAGCTCGTGATCAACGAGCAGTATTCGCGCATTCCGGTGTATGAGGGAAATATCGACCGGATCGCGGGGTTCGTGCACGTGCGCGACATGTTCGAGGTGGATGAAGAGGCGCGCGCCCGACGGCTGGTGAGGGAGCTGGTGCGCGAGATCCTGTTCGTGCCGGAGAGCAAGCCGGTGAACGACCTGATGCGGCAGATGCAGCAGGAGAACACGCACATGGTGATCGTGGTGGACGAATACGGCAATACCGCCGGCCTGGCCACCATGGAAGACCTGCTGGAGGTTATCATCGGAGAGATCCGCGACGAGCACGAGCCCGCGAGCGACGTGATCGAGGACGGTCACGGCGGCTACATCGTCTCCGGCAATTTCGAGGTGGACCGCGTGGCCGATTTATGCGAGAGCTTCCATCCCGAGGGGGATATCGAGTCCACCACGGTAGGAGGGCTGGTGAGCGAGTGGCTGGGGCGCGTGCCCAAACCCGGGGAAGCGGTGGAACGGGACGGGGTGCGCATCGAGGTGCTGGCCAGCAGCGAGCTGCGTGTGGAACAAGTGCGGATCGGCAAATCTCAGGCGGCGGTGGCGCAATGAAAGACGGTTTTAGATCCGGTTTTGTCTCGCTGGTGGGCCTGCCGAACGCGGGCAAATCCACGCTGCTGAACGCCCTGGTAGGGCGCAAGCTGGCCATCGTGGCGGCCAAGCCGCAGACCACCCTGACCTCCATTCAGGGCGTGGTGACACGGCCGGAGGCGCAGATCGTTTTCCTCGATACGCCCGGCATACACAAGGCCGATTCGCAGTTGAACAAGCGCCTCATGGATACGGTGCGGGCATCGCTCGAGGAGCGCGATCTGTTGCTGTTCGTGGCGGACGCATCGCGCCCGTCGGTGGGGATCGAGAACCGCCGCGCCATCGACATTCTGCGCCAGAACGAGACCCCCACGGTGCTGGTGCTGAACAAAGTCGACCTGGTCAAGGACAAGCGGCTCTTGCTGCCGCTCATCGAGCAATACAAGACGATTTACGATTTTGCCGACTATGTGCCGATTTCGGCGTCGCGGGGCGTGGGGATCGAGGAGCTGCAAAAGGTCATCGTGGAACGGCTCCCCGAGGGGCCGGCCTATTTCCCGGAGGATCATATCACCGATCAGCCGGAGCGCTTCCTGGCGGCCGAGCTGGTACGCGAGAAAGTGCTCGAGGCGACGCGCCAGGAAGTACCGCACTCGGTGGCCGTCTCGGTGGATAGCTGGGAGGAGACGCCCACGCTGACGCGCATCTACGCGACGATTCGGGTGGAGCGCCCCGGCCAGAAGGGCATCGTGATCGGAACCAAGGGCGCCATGCTCAAGAGAATCGGCACGCTGGCGCGCGTGGAAATGGAGCGGCTCTTCGGAGCGAAGGTGTACCTGGGCCTGCACGTGCGCGTGCAGCCGGAGTGGCGCGAGCAAGCCGCCTTTCTGAACGCGCTCGACTGGCGTACAATGGCCGGTGAAGGCGATGATAACTAAACTCTGCGCTCTGATTGCGTTCCTGACCCTCGTGGCGGGCGTTTGCCTGGCCGCGGATAAGCCCGTGAACGACGATATGATCATCAACGAAGTGATGATCAAGCTCTCGGGCGATGCCGTGGTGAAGGGCGGCGCGCTGAAGGTAGATTGCAAGGACGGAGTGGTCACCCTCAGCGGCGCGGTACCGCACGAGGAACAGAAGCAACGGGCGGAGAAGCTGGCGCACAAGGTGAAGGGCGTCAAGCAGGTGGTCAACCGGATTACCATCGAGAGAACCGCGGCTCAATGAGCGACGCGGTACGCGCCTCGACGGCCGCCGCTCTCTTTCCAACTAACTTCCTTACCGCCCTGGCGCAAGGCCCGGCCGCGGGGCGCACCGAATGGGTCGCCAAAGACGGCGTGTACGCGAAGGGTCCCGCATGGTCCAAAGATGGCTACCTGGTGTACAGCGACACGCCCGCGGACCGCATCATGAAATGGCAGCCGGGGCGCACGCCGGAGGTTTTGCGCGAAGGCGCCGCGGGGCCGGCGGGCAACGCCTTCGATGCGCAGGGCCGCCTGTACACCTGCGAGACGCAGGCGCGGCGCGTGATCCGCACGGAGCGCAACGGCAAGATCGAGGTGCTGGCGGAAAGGTGGGAGGGCAAGCGCCTGAACGCGCCCAACGATCTGGCGGTGAGCCGCTCCGGGCACGTCTACTTCAGCGATCCGGCATTCGGGGAAAGCTCCGATCATCGCGAGCTGGATTTCTACGGCGTCTACCACATCCCTCCGCGCGGGCCGATGAAGCTGGTGGCCAAACCGGCCGGCCGGCCCAACGGGATAGCGCTTTCGCCCAATGGGCGGGTGCTCTATGTGGGCAACGCGGACGAGCATAACATCCGCGCTTACGACCTGGATCGCGATGGCGAAGCTTCGGGCGAGCGCGTGCTGGTGGCGGGCATTCCGGGCGTGCCGGGCGGGATGACGGTGGACGAAGCCGGCAACCTGTACGTAGCCGCCGGAGCGATCGTGATATATAGCGCCGAGGGACGGCCGCTGGGCTCGATTGAGATGCCCGGCCGCGCTTCGGGCTGCGCTTTCGGCGAGGCCAACGGGAAGACGCTGCTGGTGACGGCGGGCGGCGGGCTGGTGCGCGTGCGCCTGGAAGCGCAGGGGGACAATTGATGCGGGGCCAAGCGCGCGCCGCCAGCAGCCGGCGCTATCCGCAGCGGCCGCTGATCGGAGTGGGCGCGATCATGATGCAGCGCGACCGCGTGCTGATGGCGCAGCGCGGCAAGGAGCCGCTGAAGGGCTGGTGGTCGCTGCCGGGCGGATTGCTGGAAATCGGCGAGACGCTGGATTTCGCGGTGCGGCGCGAGACCCGCGAGGAGACCGGCCTGGAAGTGAAGCCGCTGGGGGTTCTGGAGATCTTCGAGCGGATCATGCGCGACCGCGCCGGCCTGCCCGAGTATCATTACGTGCTCATCGACTATGTGTGCAGGGTGACGGGCGGGACGCTCGGGGCCGGCGACGACGCCTGCGCGGTGGAGTGGGTGCGGCAGCGCGACCTGGAGAAGTTGCGGATCACCGAGGGCACCCTGGCGGTGATTGAAAAAGCATTTCGAGAGCGGCGAAAATACAGGTGAGCGGATGATGTGGGCATTGGCATTTCAAGCAGGGGACCTGCGGTCCCCAGACGGGCAAGCTAAAGCATGCCCCACCCGGGCTGGATTTGGCTTGTCTGGCTCGCGGACACCGCTCCCTCACGGTCGCGGCTCGGTAGGCCCCCAAGCGGTGCTATTCCATTGAAAACCAGCGCTGAAGTATTGGAATTCGAGGCCCTGCGCCAGTTGCTGGCGCGCTACGTGCCGAGCCCGCTCGGCCGCCGCGAGCTGGAGAAGGTGCAGCCGCACACCGATCGCGCGCGGCTGGAGGAAGATCTGGCGGAGACCGGCGAGGCCACCCAGTATCTGCGCGCGGTTGGGCGGCCTCAGCCGGCCGCACGCGGCGCCGCCATCCGCATCGATTTCAGCGGGCTTCCGGACGTCGAGGAGGCCGTGCACAAGCTGCACATCGAGGGCGCCAGCCTGGAGCCGCGCGAGATTTCGGGCGTGATCACGCTGCTCGACCGCGGCGCGGACGCCAAATCGCTGCTCCTGGCGGCCGCCGAGCGTTTCCCGCGGCTGGGGCGGCGGGCGCAGACCATCGGCGATTTTCGCAGCCTGCTGGAAGACCTGGACGGCAAAATCCTGCCGGATGGCAGCGTGGCCGACCATGCCAGCGTGGCGCTGGCCCGGCTGCGGCGCGACATGGAGCGCCAGAAGCGCGCCATCCAGGAATCGCTCGAGCGCTTTCTGAAGGCGCACAAGGAGGAGGGCGTGCTCCAGGAGGAGTTCGTCGCGATCCGCAACGAGCGCTTCGTGGTGCCGGTAATCGCCGGGCAGAGGCGCAAGCTGGATGGAGTCATTCACGGCGCCAGCTCGAGCGGCCACACGCTGTTTGTCGAGCCGATCGAGACCATCGACCTGAACAACGAGCTGGTGCGGCTGGCCGAGGAAGAGGCACGCGAGGTCCATCGCGTGCTGCGCGAGATGACCGACCGGCTGCGCGGGTACGGCGATTCGATCCGGCAGACGCTGGCAACCATGGCGGAGCTGGAGCTGCTCTTCGCCAAGGCTAAATTCGCCACGGAGTTCGATTGCACCATTCCGCGCTTCGGCGAGCGGCTACTGCTGCGCGATGCGCGCCATCCGCTGCTCGAAGACGTGCTGCGGAGACGCCATAAGGCCGCTATTCCGGTGAGCCTGGAGCTGAGCCGCGAGCGACGCACGCTGCTGATCAGCGGACCCAACACGGGCGGCAAGACCGTGACGCTGAAGACCGTCGGGCTGCTCAGCCTGATGGCCCAGGCGGGCCTGCCGGTGCCCGCGGCCGAAGCCGAGTTTCCGCTGTTCGAGCAGGTGCTGGCGGATATCGGCGATTATCAATCCATCCAGGCGAACCTCAGCACCTTTTCCGCGCACGTTTCGAACATCCGAGAGATGGTGATGGAGGTGACGCCCGATTCGCTGGTGTTGCTGGACGAACTGGGCGCGGCCACCGATCCCGAAGAGGGCGGCGCGCTGGGGGTGGCGGTGGTGGACCACTTCCGCTCGGCGGGCGCCTTCACGCTGGTCTCGACGCACCTGATGGCGCTGAAGATCTACGGGGCGTCGACCGGAGGCGTGGTCAACGGCTCGATGGGCTTCGACGAGGCCACCTTCGAGCCGACCTTTCACCTGCAACTGGGGCTGCCGGGAAAATCGGCGGGTCTGGAAATCGCCACCCGGCTGGGCATGCCGGAAGACGTGATGCAGCGCGCCCGCCAATCGATGAGCGACCGCGAGCGCGACGTGACGCGCTTCCTGAGCGAACTGCACCGCCGCGTGGAAGAGACCGAGGCGCTCGAGCAGAGCCTGCGCGCCAAGCTGGCGGATCTCGAGAAACGCGAGAAAGAACTGACTCGCGAATGGGAGAAGCGCGAAAGCGCCAAGCTGCAGGAACTGGAGCGCCGCACCGAGCAGACCCTGGCGCACTTCGAGGAGCAGGCCCGCGAGACGCTGGTTAGGATTGCGCAGGGCGGCGACCGCCGCAAGGCCGACCAGGATGCGCAGCGGCGCGTGGCCAAGGTCAAGCGCGAACTGCGCGAGGAATTCCAGACCACCGTGCTCGCGACCGAGGACGAAGCGCGCCAGGGGCAGCTCAAGCGGCCGGTGATCGAAGAGGGCGTGCGTGTGCGGCTGCGTGATGTGCGCGAGCCGGCGCGCGTGCGGCGCAAGCTGGGGGAGGACCGCCTGGAGGTGGAGGCGGGCTTCATGAAAATGCAGGTCTCGATCGACGATGTGATCGAGGTACTGCCGGAGGCGCCTCCATCCGGCCGCAAGCTGCCGGCGGGGGTGAGCTACCGGCCGGCTCCGGAGCTGACGCCGACGTTTCAGGAGATCAACGTGATTGGCCAGCACGCCGATGAGGCGCGCGACGCGGTGGACCAGTTTCTGGATCGCGCGGTCATGGCCACGGCCAGCCGCGTGCGCATCGTGCACGGGCACGGCATGGGCGTGCTGAAGAAAGTCATCCAGGAGCTGCTCAGCAGCCATCCGCACGTGGCGCGCTTCTATCCGGCGCCGCAGCAGGAAGGCGGCGCGGGAGCCACCATCGTGGAATTGCGGGAATAGGAGAGGGCGATGAACCGGCTCGCGCGCCGCATGATATTTATCGCCGCGACAATCGCCGCCACCTTGGCGATCGGGACGGTGGGCTTCACGGTCATCGAGCATTACCCGCCGTTCGACGCCTTCTACATGACCCTGATCACCATGACGACGGTGGGGTACGCCGAGATTCATCCCCTGTCGCAGGCGGGCCGGATCTTCAATTCGTTTCTGATTATTTTCGGCGTGACCACTATTTTCATCGCGGTGGGAGCCATGACGCAGAGCATCATCGAAAACGAAATCGGCGACTTGCTGGGCAAACGGCGGAACAAACGCATGATCGAGAAACTCGAAAACCATTACATCATCTGCGGTTTCGGACGCGTCGGACGGGGAGTGGCCGCGGAGCTGCACCGCGCGGCCGCGCCATTCGTGGTGGTGGATTCGAATCACCAGCGTGTCGAACTGGCCCTGCAGGCGGGCATGCTGGCGGTAGCGGCCGATGCCACGCACGACGAGGTCCTGCGTTCCGCCGGAGTGGAGCGCGCCCGCGGCTTGGTGGCGGCGCTCGCTACGGACGCCGACAACCTGTTCGTGCTGCTATCCGCCAAAGCCTTGAACCCGCACCTGTACGTGGCGACGCGGGCGGCCGAGGAAGGTGCCGAAGACAAATTGCGGCGGGCCGGCGCGGATACGGTCTACGCTCCTTACGCCATCACCGGGCATCGCCTGGCACAATCTTTACTACAGCCTCACGTGATGCAGTTTCTGGATATCACGACGCAGGATTTCGGGGAAGATATCGCCATCGAACAGGTGCGCGTCTCGGAAACCAGCGGCGTGGTCTCGAAGACCATCCAAGAGCTGCAGATCGGACGGGACGTGGGAGTGATCGTGATGGCCGTCCGGAAGGCCGACGGCACCATGCTGTTCAACCCGCCAGCCTCGACCCCCGTTCAAGGCGGCGACTTCCTGATCGTGATGGGCCGCAAAGACAACCTCCTCAACCTGGAAGCCCTGTTTGCCAGCCCACCCGCCAAGCGGAGGTAAGGCGGCGCGGGCACAGCCTCACCCGCTCGCTCTCGCGAAGCCCGCAAGGCCCTGGCGCGCAGTTGGCCCAGAAACGGAGCCGGGCAGCGCTTTCGCTATGGAGAATCGGGCAATCCTCGACAAGCAGGGCGCCTCAACGTCCCAATGGTTTACGGAAGCACGCTGGCGGGGTGTTCGAGGCGGCATACACGACCTTGAGGGGTACACTGAGAAGCATATGGCGGTTGAAGAGGGACAAGTTGAGTCTGCCGCGGTCGAGGCGCCTGCAACCGAGGAGTTGCCCGTCCTCACCGTGCGCGACACCGTAATTTTCCCGGGCGCGCTGCTGCCGGTTACCGTGGGGCGGCCGAGTTCGGTGGCGCTGGTGAATTCACTGGGCGAGAACCGCACGATGGCGGTAGTCTCGCAGCTCGATCCGCGGGTGGATGTGCCCGGCCCGGAGGATCTCTACGAAGTCGGGACGGTGTGCGTCATCCACAAGGCCATACGCGTTCCGAAGGACAACCTGCTGCTGTTCTGCGAGGGGCTGGGGCGCCTTCGCACGCGGGAGTTCACGGCGCGCGAACCGTTTCTGAAAGCGCGCGTGGAGCGCATCCCGGAAGTGGAGCCGCCGGTGACGCCCGAACTGGAGGCCCTGCGACAGAACGTGATCGGGCTGTTCCAGCAGATCGTGGCGGCTTCGCCCAATCTATCCGACGACCTGGCCACCACCGGAGCGCAGATCGCCGAGCCGGGCCGCCTGGCGGATTTCGTGGCGGCCAACCTGCCGGCGCTGGGCCACGTGGAGCGCCAGAAGCTGCTCGAGACGACCGACGGCGCCACGCGGCTCAGCGAGGTGCACCGGCATCTCACGCGCGAGCTCGAATTGGTGGAGCTGCGCAACCGCATCCAGTCGCAGGTGCAAGGACAGCTTTCGCAGAGCCAGCGGGAATTTTACCTGCGCGAGCAGTTGAAAGCCATCCAGAAAGAGCTGGGCGAAGGCGACGAGAGCCAGCGCGACGTGGAGGACCTGCGCCAGAAGCTGGAAGCCGCGGGCATCCCGCAAGAGGTCAAGACCGAGGTGATGCGCGAACTGGGGCGCTTGGGGCGCATGTCACCGGCCTCGCCGGAGTACGGCGTGTCGCGCACTTACCTGGAGTGGATGGCGCACCTGCCGTGGAACGTGTCGTCGGGTTCGCAGGTGGATGTGAAGCGCGCCGCCGAGATTCTGGACGAGGACCACTACGACCTGGAAAAGGTCAAGGACCGCATTCTGGATTACCTGGCGGTGCTGCAACTACGCCCCGTGCTGAAGGGACCGATCCTGTGTTTCGTGGGACCGCCGGGAGTGGGGAAAACTTCGCTGGGGCGCTCGATCGCGCGCTCGCTGGGCCGCAAATTCGCGCGCATCTCGATGGGCGGAATGCACGACGAAGCCGAGATCCGCGGCCATCGGCGCACGTATATCGGGGCGCTGCCGGGCCAGATCATCCAGGCGCTGCGGCGGACGGGCAGCAACGATCCGGTCTTCATGCTGGATGAAGTGGATAAGCTGGGACGCGATTTTCGCGGCGACCCGGCTTCCGCGCTGCTCGAAGTGCTGGACCCGGAACAGAACGCCACCTTCCGCGACAACTACCTGGATGTGCCGTTCAACCTCTCGAAGGTGCTGTTCATTACTACCGCCAACGTGCTCGACCCGGTGCCGGACGCGCTGCGGGACCGCATGGAAATCATCTCGCTCGAAGGCTATACGGAGCAGGAGAAGGCCATCATCGCGTTCCGCTACCTGGTGCCGCGGCAAATCCAGGAAAACGGCCTCGAACCGGATAAGGACATTCGCTTCACCGATGAAGCCGTGCGGTTCATCATCCGCCGCTACACGCGCGAGGCCGGGGTGCGGAGCCTGGAGCGCGAGATCGGCGCCATTTGCCGGAAGCAGGCGCGGCGCATCGCCGAGGGAACGCGCGGCGAGACGGTGGAGGTAACGCCGGAGCTGGTGGAGAAGGACCGCGGCGCGCCGCGCTTCCGCACCGATACCGAGGTGGCCGAGCGCACGCGCCGGGCGGGAGTGGCGGTGGGGCTGGCGTGGACGCCGGTGGGCGGCGACGTGCTCTTCATCGAGGCCGGCCGCATGCCCGGCGGGAACAAGGGGCTGATCATGACGGGCCAGCTCGGACCGGTCATGCAGGAATCGGTGCAGGCCGCGCTCACCTGGGTGCGCAGTTGCGCCACGCGCTATGGCATCGACCCGGACCTGTTTAAAACCAGCGACATCCACATTCACGTCCCCGCCGGCGCCATCCCCAAGGATGGGCCCTCGGCGGGCATCACCATGGCGGCGGCGCTGCTCTCCATGCTGACCGACCGCCGCGTGCGGCCCAATCTGGCGATGACCGGCGAAATCACGCTGACCGGCCAGGTGCTGCCGGTGGGCGGTATCAAGGAGAAGGTGCTGGCGGCCAAACGCAGCGGCGTGCGCGAGGTAATTCTGCCGTTCGAAAACGAAGTCAACGTGCGCGAGGACCTCAAGAGCGAGCAGATCGGCGACATGCAGCTTCACTACGTGAAGACCATGGAAGAGGTGGTGGAGATGGCGCTCGAAAAACCGGCCGCTTCAGGGTCAGGCCGTCAATAGCTTGGGCAGCAGGTCGCCAGCCAAGCCTTGCAGGCTGCACTGCGCGATGGAGGAATAGGCCGTCGGCTCGAGATTGATCTCGATTACCTTGGCGCCGGCCCGCGAGGCCAGGGGCACCAGGCTGGCGGCTGGATAGACCACCGCCGAGGTGCCGATCACCAGAAAGACCTCGGCCGAAGCGGCTGCGTGGCCAGCTTCTTCCATGATGCCCTCCGGCAATTGCTCGCCGAACCACACCACCGCGGCCCGCGCAATATGACCGCAGGCGCAGTGCGGCGGCAGCTTGGGCAGCGGCGCGCGGCGATCCGGCCAGTTGGCGCCGCAGGCCGTGCAGCGCATGCGCCAGATATCGCCGTGGAGCTTGAGGATCCGGCAACTGCCGGCACGGTCGTGCAGGCCGTCGATGTTTTGTGTAACCAAAGTGAAACCCGGCTTGCGGCGCTCGAGTTCCACAAGGGCGCGGTGCGCGGCGTTGGGTTGGGCCGCGGCCATGATCTGGCGCCTCTCGTCGTACCATTCCCAGCACAGTTCGGGATCGCGCGCGAACGCTTCGGGAGTCTCCAGACTCTGGGTCTTGTAGTTTCTCCAGAGACTGCCCGCACCACGATACGTGGGGATGCCGCTTTCCGCCGAAATTCCCGCGCCGGTGAGCGCCGCTACCGATTTGGCGGCGGCCAGCCAGGCGCGCGCTTCTTCGATTCCAGGCATTCTTTTTCCACGATAACGACCGGCATCCGGCGGGTCAACCCGGGCGGTTTGCCGGGCCTGCGGCCCGAGGGCGGGCAAGCTAAAGCATGCCCCACCCCGTAGTTTTTGCTTGCCAGTTTCCGCCTTTTCGAAGGACACTGAAAATGCAGAGGAGACCCGCATTTGGAGAGAAACGGCCTGAAGACCTCGCTCGTAATCGAGCCGGCTGAGCGCTGGACGCCGCAGGTGGCCAGCGAGTTTTACGACGTCGCCAGTTGGGGCAAGGGCTACTTTTCAGTAGGCGACAACGGCCACGTCCGCGTGCACCCGGAAAAAGAGCCCGCGCGGTGGATCGATCTCAAGGAACTGATCGACACCCTGGTGCTGCGCGGCATCGATTTGCCCATACTGGTGCGCTTCGCCGATATCCTGAAGCACCGGCTGGGCGAACTGCACAGCGCTTTTTCCACGGCCATCGCGGAGCATCACTATACGGGCGAGTACTGCTGCGTGTATCCCATAAAGGTCAACCAGCAGCGGCAGGTAGTGGAAGAGGTCCTGGAATTCGGCAAACCGCTGCACTACGGGCTGGAGGCCGGCTCGAAACCGGAGTTGATGGCCGTCATGGCGCTGGCGGATAACGAAACGCCCATCGTCTGCAATGGATTCAAGGACGACGAGTACATCGAGATGGCCATGCTGGCGCAGAAGATGGGCCGGCATGTCATCCCCGTGGTCGAGAAGTACACCGAGCTGAATCTCATCTTGAATTACAGCCGCAAGGTGGGGGTGCGGCCGGTGATCGGGCTGCGCGTGAAGCTGGCCAGCCGCGGCTCGGGAAGGTGGAAATCCTCGGGAGGCTACCGCTCGAAGTTCGGCCTCTCGGCCACCGAGGCCATGCGTGCCCTGCAGGAGCTGAAGGATGCCGGAATGGCGGACTGCCTCAACCTGCTGCACTTCCACCTGGGCAGCCAGATCACCAACATCCGGCAGATCAAAGGCGCGGTCAACGAAGCGGCGCGCGTGTACGTGGACCTGGTTCGCGCGGGCGCCGGCCTTAAATTCCTGGACGTGGGCGGCGGGCTGGGCGTGGATTACGACGGCTCGCAGACGGATTTCGAATCGAGCGTCAACTACACCCTGCAGGAGTACGCCAACGACATCATCTATCACGTGCAGAACGTGTGCGACGAAGTAGGGGTGGCGCATCCCACGATCGTCACCGAGAGCGGCCGCGCTATCGCCGCCTATCACAGCGTGCTGGTTTTCAACGTTCTAGGCGTCTCCGGGATGGGCGATGCCGACGTGGTTCCCGAGCCGCCGCCGGATGCCGAGCAGCCGCTCATCGACTTGCAGGAGACGTACCGCTCGCTGAGCGCCAAGAACATTCTGGAGAGCTACCACGACGCGCAGCAGGCCCTGGACCAGGGGCTCAACCTGTTCAGCCTGGGGTACCTTTCGCTCGAACAGCGCTGCATCGCCGAGAACCTGTACTGGGCGATCTCGCGCAAGATCCAGAAGCAGGCGCGCGAGCTGGATTATTTCCCCGAGGAGCTGGAAGGCATCGACGCCATGCTCTCGGACACCTATTTCTGCAACTTCTCGCTGTTTCAGAGCATGCCCGATAGCTGGGCCATCAAGCAGCTCTTCCCCATCATGCCGATTCACCGGCTGGAGGAGGAACCCACGCGCCATGCCGTGCTGGGCGATATCACCTGCGATTCGGACGGCAAGGTGGACGCCTTCATCGACCGGCGCGACGTGAAGCGCACGCTGGCGCTGCACCCCTTCGGGGGCGGCGATTACTACCTGGGCGCGTTTCTGCTGGGCGCCTACCAGGAGATCCTGGGCGACTTGCACAACCTGTTCGGGGACACCAATGCCGTGCACGTGCGGATGGGGCCCACGGGCGAGGTGATTCTCGATTCGGTCATCAAGGGCGACACGGTCAGGGAAGTGCTCAACTACGTGCAGTTCAGCTCCGATGCGCTGGTCACCAAGCTGCGTCGCGACGTGGAAGCGGCTTTGCGCGAGGGCCGTTTGAGCTATGAAGAGAGCGGCTCGCTGCTGAAGTTCTACGAAGAAGGCCTGCACGGGTACACGTACCTGGAAGACGTGCACGAGCGGTAGCCGGCGGCGCGGCAACCCCGCTGCGTGAAATTCTGAGTGAATGGACGCCCCAGGCGCACTAAGAAGGTATGCGCGTCGGGTGGAGCGAGATCGCGGACCCCCTGGTCTGGCCCGTGGCCGGCATTGCGGCAGGCATTGGGGTCGGGCGTTTCGTGGCATTTGAGGCGCCCGAGTTGCTGGCGGCCACCGCGGCGTTCCTGGCGCTGGGCGGCGTGGCGTTGTGGCGGCGGGCCCGCGTGCTGGCGGGCGTCTGCTGCCTGCTGGGATTTGTCTCGGCCGGCGCGCTCACGGCCCTAGCGCACGCGCCCGGACCGCCGCCGGAGCTGGACGTCTCCGGGCGGGAAATCGTAATTCTGGGCGGCTGCGTGGTCGAGCCGCCAGCCATCTCGGGCGAGCGCGAACGCTTCATCCTGGAGCTGGAGCCGGGAGCCCGCGCCCAGGTCACGCTGTACACGAAAGATGGCGCTTCCCTGCCCCGCCTGCGCTACGGGCAGAAGATCGAGCTCGATGCGCGCGTGCGCCAGCCCCGCAATTACGGCAACCCCGGGGCCTTCGATTACCGGCGCTCGCTCGCGCGCGAGGCGATCTACTGGACCGCATCGGGCGCCGCCGAAAGCCTGCGCATCCTGCCGGGGAGCTGCGGATCGCCGGTGCGGAAGGCGGCCATGGACCTACGCGCCGCGATCCTGGACCGCACCGAGCGCCTCTACGCGGGCAGCGACTATGAGACCGGGATGACGCAGGCGCTGCTCATCGGCCAGAACTACCAGCTTCAGCGCATCTGGACGGAGCAGTATCGCAACACCGGAACTTTCCACGTACTGGTGATTTCGGGCACGCACGTGGCCATCCTGGCTGCTTTTTTCCTGTTCCTGCTGCGCATCTGCTTTGTGCCGGAGATGCCCGCGCTGGCGACGACGGTGCTGGCGGCGTGGCTCTACGCGATGGTGACGGGCGGGGCCGCGCCGTGCGTGCGTTCGGCGGCGGGCCTCACGCTGGCGGCGGTGTGCCGGTATTTCTACCGCGACCGCCGGCCCATCAACCTGCTGGCGGGCGTGGCGCTGGCGTTCCTGGTGTTCGACCCCGAGCAGCTCTTCGATGCCAGCTTTCAGCTCACCTTCCTGGCGGTGGCGTTTCTGGGACTGTTCGCCGCGCCGATGATCCGCGCGACCTCCGGGCCGCTGGGCCGGGGGCTGGCGGAACTGACGGACACCGGCCGCGACATGCACATCCCGCCGCGTGTGGCGCAGTTCCGCATCGAGATGCGTCTGCTGGCGGAGACCCTGCGGCGGGCGCTGCGGCTTCCCGCGCGCGCGGCACGCCTGGCGGTCACGGTTCCCGCGCAACTGCTGTTCTTCTTCTGGGAGGTGACGCTGGTCTCGGCGGTGGTGCAGGCGGGCATCGCGCTCCCCATGGTGATCTATTTTCACCGCATCGGGATCACCGGCCTTTCGGCCAACGCGTTCGCGGTGCCGATTATGGGGCTGGAGGTCCCGGTTGGCTTCGTGGCGGTGGCCACGGGCTGGCACTGGGTGGCCAGGATCGGAGCGGCCCTGCTGGGACTCTCGCGGGCGATCGTAGGCTGGCACGCGCGCATCGATCCGGACTGGCGGGTGCCCATGCCGCCGCTGTGGCTGGCGGTGGCCTTCCCGGCGGCCTTGATCGCAGTGGCCGCGGCACCGGGGAGAAGATGGCGCGCCCTCGCGGTGACGGCCGCCGCAGCGCTCCTGGTACTGCTGGTGTGGAATCCGTTTCCGCCGCTGGTTCACGCGGGGCAGCTCGAGATGAGCACCATCGACGTGGGCCAAGGCGACAGCATCCTGCTGGTATTCCCCAATGGCCAGCGCATGCTGGTGGATGGCGGCGGCATCCCGGCGTTCGGACACCAGACGCAGGCGCGCCTCGATATCGGCGAGGACGTGGTGGCGCCCTATTTGTGGGAGCGGCGCTTCCACACGATCGACGTAATGGTGCTCTCGCACGCGCACGAGGATCACGCCGGCGGCCTGCCGGCGCTGATCGCAGATTTCCGTCCGCGCGAGCTGTGGACCGGCCTCACGCCCGAGAGCCCCGCGTGGGATGCCGTGCGCGCCGCGGCTGTGCGCAACGGGACGCGCATCGTGCCGCTCGAGGCGCCGCGCCGGATGAATTTCGGCGGGGACGAGATCGAGGTGCTGGCGCCGGTGGCCGGATACACGCCCTCGGACGTTCCCAAGAACAACGACTCGCTGGTGCTCGAAATACGCCACGGCCGGCACGAGTTTCTGCTGAGCGGCGACATCGAGAGTGGCATCGAGCGGCGCATCCTGGAGGATGGCGGGATGCGGCCCGCCAACGTGCTCAAAGTGGCGCATCACGGCAGCCGGACGTCCAGCACGCCGGCATTTCTGGATGCCGCCGCGCCCGCCTTCGCGGTGATCTCGGTGGGCTTCGAGAACAGCTACAGGCATCCCAACCGCGAAGTGCTGGAGCGCCTGGCGGAGCGCCACGCCATGAGCCTGCGGACCGATGAAGACGGCCTGGTTACGATTCTGAGCGATGGCCGCCGGCTCGCGGTGGAGACACCACGATAGAGGAGACCACGGCATCCAGCGATCCGCGTGCCAGGCGCACGTGGATGCCCGATTCGGGCGGCGCCGCGGCGGCATCCTTGAGGATGCCCGATTGGTTTGAGACGATGGCGTAGCCGCGCTCGAGAACCAGCAGCGGGCTCAACTGCGCCAGGCCCGCATCCAGCCGCTCCCAGACGGCGCGGCGCAGGGCCAGGCGGCGGAGCACGGTCTCCAGGGCGGCGGCGTGCAGCACTTCCATGCGGCGGCGGCCGGCGGCCAGGCGCGGCCGCGTGTCGAAGCGTGCCAGGCGCGCCTCCAGGCGGCGGCGTGTGCGTTCGCGGGAATCCAGCAGGGTGCGCAGGCTCTCGCGCATGCGGTAGCCCAGTTCGTCGATGCGCTGCTGGCCGCGGCCCACGCGGCGATCGAGCAGGCCCATGGCGCGCTCGATGCCCTGCTGGCGCAGGCGCCGCTCGAGCATCGCCAGGCGATAGCGCAAGGCTTGCGTGGCCCGGGCGCGCGTCGCCGCGATGCGATCGAGCAGATCGTCGCGCGTGGGAACCACCATTTCGGCGGCGGCCGAGGGCGTGGGCGCGCGCAGATCGGCCGCGAAATCGGCGATGGTCACATCGGTCTCGTGACCCACAGCCGAGACCACCGGCACGGCGCAGGCCAGAATGGCGCGGGCCACGGCCTCTTCATTGAAGGTCCACAGGTCTTCGAGCGATCCGCCGCCGCGGCCTACGATCACCAATTCCGCCCAGTTCGAGCGACTGAAGAACCGGATGCCGCGGCAGACCTCTTCGACCGATCCCTCGCCCTGCACCAACGCCGGAAAGATGCGGATGTGCAGCCCGGGGAAGCGGCGCTCCATGATCTGGAGCATGTCGGACAGAACGGCCCCGCGCGGCGAGGTGACGATTCCGATGCGCCGTGGGAAGCGCGGCAAAAGCCGTTTGCGCGCGGCATCGAAAAGGCCCTCGGCGGCGAGCTTCTTCTTGAGCTGCTCGAAGGCCAGTTGCAGGGCGCCCAGCCCCTGGGGCTCGAGCGTTTCGACCACCAACTGGTATTCGCCGCGCGCCTCGTAGACATCGATGCGGCCGCGCGCCAGCACCGCCAGACCGTCGCGCGGTTTGAATTTCCAGTAGCGGTGCGCGGAGCGGAAGGCCACGCACTTCACCTGGGCGTCGCTCTCCTTGAGGGTGAAATAGTAATGGCCGCTGGCGGCTGCCTTCAAGCCGGAGATCTCGCCCGAAACCCAGACATCTCGGAAGCGCTCGTCGAGCGCCGCGCGGATGGCGGAATTCAACTCGGCGACGGTGTAGATGCGGCGCTCGGGCGCCAGCGAGAAATCCAGGGCAAATTGCTCCACCGAGCCATGGTATCGCGGAAGGCGGCCGGGACCGGGCGCGCTTGTGCCGGTCTTGCCCGTCGATTCAACTCTTCGCGCGAGAACCCGCCACGTGGATGGGATAAATCTCCCAGTGGTTCAGGCCGGCGCGCACCGAGGGATCGTGCTCGCCGAACTGGCGGGCCTCGGCCTCGTCGGCGACCTCCAGGATCGCCAGACCGAAAGCTCCCTCGGGCGCCATCACCGGACCATAGAGAAGCAGCTTGCCCGCGTCGAACTGGCGCTGGAAGTAATCGCTGTGCTGGTTCATCAAGACTCGCTCGGAATCGGTAATGTCCCGAGGAAAGGTGGGACGGGGCGGAATCAGCTTGAAGAAGTAATGCTGTTTGTTCATGGCAAAGACAACCAGCAGTATAACGCGGCGGCTCCGGACCCCAAATGCAGCATAAGCGCGGGTGCGCAAGCCGGGGAAAACCGCCGTGCTAACTTCAAGTTACAGGCGGGATAACTTTTTCCGGTATGTTCGTTAGCGTACGAATGGCAAAGGAGAAAAAGACCTGCGGGTGTTATAATCCTGGGTACTTGGAGGCGCGGACCGATGCCGCAGAGGCCTTTTCATTCGCCCCATCCGCCGGCCGCACGCAACCGCCCTAATTCGCTTACCGCCTCCAAGACGCGCGCCTCGCTGCTAGCCGAGACGCCAGCAGAGGAAGGAGGATAAACGCATGGCGGGAAATCAGATTCCAACCTTGACGGAAGAACGCATAACTTATCTCGAGGGCTTAGTCTCCCAGGCGAAGACCGCCGCGGCGGTATTCACTCAATACTCCCAGGAGGATGTCGACCGCATCGTGAAGGCTATGGCCATAGCGGGAATGGAACAAGCCCGCCAGTTGGCCACCCTCGCGTTCGAAGAGACCAAGATAGGCGTTCTGGAAGACAAAGCCGTCAAGAACATGGTGGCGACGGAGTTCGTCTATAACTACGTCAAAGATAAGCGCACCGTGGGGGCCATTCGCGAATATCCCGAACGCGGTCTGGTGGAAGTGGCGGAGCCGATCGGAGTGGTGTTTTCAATTACGCCTGTCACGAACCCCACCGCGACGGTTCTGTTCAAGTGCATCATGGCCGTCAAGACGCGGAACGCGTTCATCTTCAGTCCGCACCCACTGGCCTGGCGCAGTTCCCGCGCGGCCATCGAACTCATGTACCAGACGGCCCTGAAGCACGGCGCGCCGGAGGGAGTCTTCACGTGCCTGGAATCTCCCACCCTGGAAGATAACGCATACCTGATGCGGCATAAGGACGTATCCCTGGTCGACGCAACGGGCGGGCGCGGAGCGGTTAAGGCGGCGTATAGCTCCGGCAAGCCGGCCTTGGGCGTGGGACCGGGCAACACGCCGGTCTACCTGGAGAAGACGGCCGATATCGACATGGCGGTGGTGGACATACTCACCTCCAAGACCTTCGACAACGGCATGATCTGCGCCTCCGAGCAGACGGTGGTGATCGACGACGAGATCTACGATCGCGTGTTGAAGAACTTCGCCGACCTGGGCGCCCACATCTGCAACCGCAAGGAAGCGGAGATGCTGGGACGCGCGGTGGTGGACCCCGAAACGGGATACGCGCGGGCCATGGCTGTCGGCCACAAGGCCTGCGATATCGCGCGCTTTATCGGCATCCAGGTTCCGCCGGATACCAAGCTTCTGATCGCGCAGATCTATGGCGTGGGCCCGGAGCACCCCCTGTCGGTCGAAAAGCTCTTCCCGGTGCTCGCGGTGTATCGCGCGAAATCCGTGGAGGAGGCGCTGCGGGTGTGCGTGGACGTAAACCACGCCGGCGGGCTGGGACATACCTCGGTGGTCTTCTCGCGCGACGACGAGGTTGTCAGTAAGTTCGGCGAAGCCATCAACACGGGACGAATCATCGTCAACTCGCCCGGATCGATCGGCGCCATAGGCGGCGTTTACAACGACATGGTGCCGACTTTATCGTTCGGTTGCGGCACGGGCGGCGGCAACAGCACCACCGACAACGTGAACGTGTATCACTATCTGAACATCAAACGCATGGCCCGGAGGATGCAAGCGCCTATGTGGTTCCGTGTGCCCAATCAGATTTACTTCAATAAGAATGCGGTCGAGACGCTGCGGCAATTCCCGTCGCGCTCCACGCTGATCGTCACGAACCAGGTTTTGCAGCGGATCGGCCACGTGGAGACGGTCCGGCGGCAACTTCCCCCCGAAACGATCGTAACCGTGCTGACGATTCCGGATGCCGAGCCGGAACTGGCGGTGGTGATCCGCGGGCTGGAAACGCTCGAATCCTGCCGCGCGGATCAGATTATCGCCCTAGGCGGCGGATCGGTGATCGATGCGGCCAAAATTCTGAAGCTGAAGTACGAATCGCCGGAAGCCGATTTCGACGAACTGGGCGCGCCCTTTCTGGATATTCGCAAACGCATCGCCCAGTACCCACAGGCGAAAGGCAACCGCTCACGGTTGGTCGCCATTCCCACCACCAGCGGAACCGGCAGCGAAGTGACTCCCTTCGCCGTCCTCCTGGACAAAGAGCGCGGACGCAAGGTTACGCTGGCCGATTACTCGCTCACCCCGGATGTGGCGATTGTGGACCCGCAATTCGTCATGTCGATGCCGAGAGGACTCACCAGCGACACTGGAATAGACGCATTGACGCATGCGCTCGAAGCCGGAGTCTCGGTCTATGGTTCGGTCTACACGGACGCCAATGCCCTGCAGGCGATCCAACTCATCTTCCGATACCTGGCCATTGCGTACGAGACCCCGGCGGACGAAGAGGCGCGCACCGGGATGCACAATGCCTCCTGCCTGGCGGCTATGGCGTTCTCGAACGCTTCGGTGGGCGTGAACCACGCGCTGGCTCATGCGCTGGGGGCGCGCTTCGGAATAGCACATGGGCGGGCTAACGCACTCTTGCTGCCGCACGTCATCGCCTACAATGCGTCGGTACCCTCCAAGTTCACGCCTTCGCCGCATCAGAAAGCCTATACCGCGCACAAGAAGTACGCGAGGATGGCGGACCTGCTGGGCCTGGGCGGCGAGACCGTCGAGCAGAAGGTGAAGAATCTGGTGACCGCGACGGAACAGTTGCTCGACCGGGTGGAGATACCGCGATCCATTGCCGCCCTGGGAATTCCGAAAGAGGATTTCGAGCGTGCCTTGCCGGAGATGGTGAAGGTGGCATTCGACGACCCCTCCTGGCGGCCGACCAACCCGCGAATGCCCCTGATGGAGGAAATGGCCGATCTGTACCGCCGGGCGTATGAAGGCCGCGGGGCGGCGCAAGTGGCTGGGGCCGCGGTGTAGCCATCGCAAGGGAGGTTCTGCGTATGCCGACGAATCTTGAATGCATTAGGATCGATAAGGAGCGCGTGGCGGAGAGTCTCCGGGACGTGCTCGCAAGAATGGAGTGCGCCGGCCTGGAGCTGGTTGTGGACTTCTCTTCGGTCGAGCGCATCGATGCCGGAGCGCTCGGCGCGCTGCGGGAGATCGCCGAGGCGGCCGATGGCAGGAGCGTTACGGTGGCGTTGAGCGGCGTCAGCGTCGAGCTTTACCGCGTTCTCAAACTGACCAAACTGGCGCAGCGGTTTACGTATCTGTCCTGAAGGCCGATTGGGCCGGGGCAGCTTACTCGTAGCGCAACGCTTCCACGGGGTCCATCCGCGCCGCGCGACTGGCGGGCCAGATGCCGAAAAAGAGGCCCACCCCGACCGACACCAGGATGCCCGCGGCGGCGGCCCATAGCGGCACGGCGGTGGGCAGGTTCGGAAACACCAGCGAGGTGATGCGCGAGACCATCCAGCCGAGCAGCAGGCCGATGGCTCCGCCCATGGACGTGAGCACCACGGCCTCGGTGAGGAACTGAACGATAATATCGCTGCTGCGGGCCCCGACCGCTTTGCGGATACCGATTTCGCGGGTGCGTTCGGTGACGCTCACCAGCATGATATTCATCACGCCGATGCCTCCCACCAGCAGGCCGATGGAGCTCAGCACCACCATCACCACGGCGACGGTCGCGGTGACGTTGTGGAACTGCTCGATCATCTGCTCGGAGGTGGTCAGATAGAAGCTGTCGGCGGCATCGTACTTATCGCGGCGGCGCAGACGCAACACCGCGCGGACCTCATCCTCGGCCTTGGCTACCATCCCGGGATACGCCTGGGCCATGAGCACGTGTTCCCGCTCGTTGGGGAACATTTTGTGCATGGCGTTGTAAGGCACGAGCACGCGCATGTCATTCATGCCGGGAAGATAGGCGGCCGGCCGTTGCATCACTCCGACGATTTGAAACTCGTGGCCGTCGGCCAGGATACGCTTGCCGATGGGGTCCTCGTTGGGCATGAGCTGGCGGTAAATGTCTTCGCCGATGGCCACCAGCGGAAGATGATGCTGGTTCTCCTGGTCGGTGAAGAAGCGGCCGTAGAGGAATGTGACACCCATGGAGGCGTAGGCCTCTTCGCTGCCGGCCATGCGGATGCCATACACGTCGTTGCCCTTGTAACGGGCGGAGTAGATGTCGTCGCGCGGCAGAAGATAGGGGCTCACGTACTGGACCGACGAACAGCGTTGCTGGATGGCGCGGGCGTCTTCCAGGGTGAGCGGCTTGCGGCGGCGCTCCTCGCGCGTGCCCATGCCCATGGCGGGCGTCTTGCTGACGATGATGCTTTGCGGTCCCATCATGGCCATGAGGTTGGTGACCGTGCCATCCAGGCCGGCGATGATGGCGCCCACTCCGATCACGGCCCCAGTGCCGATGATGACGCCCAGCACCGTGAGGAAGGAGCGCATCTTGTGCTCGCGGATGTTGGCCAGGGCGATGCGGATGCCGGTGTCGAGCGCGGCCAGCGTCATTTCTCCATCCTCAAGGCGGCGATGGGATCGAGGCGGGCGGCTCGCTGCGCCGGATAGATACCGAAGAAGAGGCCCACGACCGCCGACAGAGTCACGCCCACCAGCACGGCCGTGACGGGCACCGACATGGGCACGGGCGTCAGGCTGCGCACTAGCACCGCCAGTATCCAGGCGATGGTCACCCCGATGGCGCCCCCGATGGCGGCCAGCAGGGAGGATTCCACCAGAAATTGATTCAGGATGTCGCGGCTGCGGGCACCCACCGATTTGCGAATACCGATTTCGTGCGTGCGTTCGGTGACTGCGGCCAGCATGATGTTCATGATCACCACGCCGCCTACCACCATGAACACCGAAACCACCCCGATGGCGGTGGCGGAAATAGCGCCCGTCAACTGGTTCCAGAGATTCAGCAACGAATCGGAAGTGACGATGGCAAAGTTGTCCTCTTCGCCGGGACGCGTGTGGCGGAAGGCGCGCAAGAGCATGCGGACCTCCTCCTGGGCCTGGATGAGGTGCTCGTGATCGATGGCGACCCCCGCGTAATCCATGCCCTGGCGCGATCCCCAGATCTTGAAATAGGTCTCGGCCGGGATCACCACGAAGTTATCCTGCGACATGCCGAAGATGGATCCTTTGGCCTTGGCCACGCCCACCACCTGAAAAGGGATGCCCTCCAGTTCGATGGTCTGGCCGATGGGATCGCCCTGGCCGAGAAACTTGGCCGCCACGTCGTGGCCCGCGAAAGCCACGTCCATGTGGCGCGCATTCTCGGTCTCGGAAAAGTAGCGGCCCTGCTCCACGTCGTAGCTGCCGATCACCGCCATGTTGGGAGAGCAGCCATCCAGCTCCACATCCTCGGCACGCTCCTTGCCCTTATTGATGGTTACGGTGCGGTTCGCGGAGATGCCCAACTCGTGCGTGAGCGTTACGTGGGATTTCAGAAACCCGAACTCCTCGACCGTCAGCCGGGGATTGCGCCGCTGCATCTCGATGAGCTTTTTGAGATCGGTGCCGCTGAAGAACAGGCGCGTGACACGGTAACCGTCCGCGCCCATATCGGAGACGTTCTTGGCGATCACCACGTCCATGCCCGAGATTACCGACATGACGGCAATCAGGGTGGTGGTGGCCAGGATAATCCCCAGCAGCGTGAGGAAACTGCGAAGCTTGCTGGAGCGGAGGGACTGGACAGCGCCCACCACCGCCTCCCAGAAGGACGCGTGGGTCTTCATTCAGAAAGAAAGGACGGATCAACCGGGATATTCTTAGCCGTTTGTCCGCCGATCCATTCCATTATGGCGTCATCCGCCCAGAAACGGTGCGGACGGCGCCCCAGGAAGCCCAGATGGCCTCCGTGTTCGGGGGCCAGGAGGCGAATGCAGGGATTGGCGCGGACTGTCGCGGATTCGAACACGTCGAAGGGTACCAGGGGATCGTCCTGAGCCTGGATGAGGAGGACGGGGATGCGGATGTCCTCCAGGTATCGGACGGCCGATTGAGTCCGGTAGTAATTGGCGGCGGTGCCGAAGCCGAAGGACGGGGCGGTGATGCGGTCGTCGAACTCGAGGAGCGTGCGGAGGCCCGCGAACTGGGAGGGCTGGTATCGCCCGGTGGCCAGCAGGCGGGAGCGCATGCGGCGCACGAAACGGCGCTCGTAAATGCGGTTCTCGGAGGTGGCCAGACGGCGGGAGGAAGCCGCCAGATCGACCGGGGCGGAGATGGCGCACACACCGGCCAGCAGGGAGCCGCCCGATTCTCCCAACTCTCCGGCCAGCTTGAGAACCACGTTGCCGCCCAGCGAAAAACCGGCCGCGAAGACAGGGGCGCGGCCTTCGGCGCGGAAGGCGCACAGGACGCTCTTCAGGTCGGCCGTCAAACCGGCGTGATAGAGCGTGTCGCAGCGCGTCTCGGTCCCCCCGCAGGTGCGCATATGGAAGCGGTGGGCGGCGAAACCGGCGGCCAGCGCGCGTCCCGCGAGGCTGCGCACGTACCCGGCCTGCCCGGAGCCTTCCAGGCCGTGCACCATCACCAGGTGGCCGGCGGGCGCCGCCGCGGGCATCTGCGATTCCACCAGGACCTCGACGCGCGGGCCGGTGCGATAGAAGCGCCGCTCCAGCGGAAAGCGGCCC
This sequence comes from uncultured Solibacteraceae bacterium, assembly GCA_964427655.1. Lineage (GTDB taxonomy): Bacteria > Acidobacteriota > Terriglobia > Bryobacterales > Bryobacteraceae > CAVQNQ01. The sequence goes on from CAYRWE010000023.1 coordinate 32,217, forward strand.
TCCAGCCCGCGTCGCCGCCACAGATGTGCGCCAATGGTTTGCAGGTGGGGATGGCGAAACAGCGGCTCGAACGGAGGCATGAAGATGAACGGAACTCCAAGTATAGGGGATTGCGGGGCGGCCGGCCCCGCGAGCCGCGGCTACTTCTCGCAGCCGGATTTCGGCCCGGTGATCAGGCGCGCGCCGCGGCTGAAGGTCAGGTAGAGAAATCCCCACTGGATGAATACGATGACGCGGCTCTGGAACTGCACCAGGTACATGAGGTGAACGAATACCCAGACGAGCCAGGCCGGCCATCCCGAGATATGAACGCCGAAGATGCGGGCCACCGCCGAGGCGCGGCCGATCACGGCCAGCTCGCCCTTATCGAAGTAGTGGAATGGCGGTAGCTCGGGCCGGCCCTCGATCCATCGCACGATGGCCTGTGCCGCATAGGTGCCTTGCTGCATGGCTACCTGCGCCACTCCGGGCAGCGGCTCGCCGCCATCGCGGAGCGCCAGGGCCAGGTCGCCCACCACAAAAACGCTGGGGTATCCCGGGATAGTGAGATCCGGCCGCACGTGAATCTTGCCGCTGTTATCGGTCTTGGCGCCGGTGCGGGCCGCCAGCAGCTTGCCGAATTCGGTGGCCGTCACGCCGCCGGCCCATAAAACGGTTCGAGATGCCATCCGCACGCTTCCGTGAGGCCCCTCGAAGGTGATGCCCTCGCGGTCGATGGCGGTGACCTTCACGCCCGTGCGGCAGCGTACGCCGAGCTTGAGGAGCGAGCGCTCGGCTTTGTCGGAGAGGTCCTCGGGATAGCTCGTATGGCGCGCAATCTCGGCCAGCGCGCCGGCCAGTTCAACGCCGGTGGGGCCGCCGCCGACAATCGCGAAGGTGAGCCAGGCGCGGCGCTCGGCAGGGTCCGAGGCTCGTTCGGCGGCCTCGAAGGCGAACAGAATTTTGTGCCCGGATGGCGGTGGCTTCCTCAACGGTTTTCAGGCTGGGGGCGCACTCGCGCCAGTCATCGTGGTCGTAATAGTTGGTGCGCGAGCCCGAGGCTACGATCAGGGCGTCATATTCCAGAACGGCCTGATCGCGCAGCGTCAGGCGGCGGGCCGCGGGATCGAGATCCGCAGCCTCTCCGACGCTGCGCGGTGAATTTCGTTCGATCCGCCCCGAAGAGGCCCAGGTACTGCTCCTCGATGGTTCTCCGCGCGTGCTCTCGAGCCAGACTTGGGTATTCTCCTGGCCGCGCAAGACAGTGCGCAAAGGCGCCGAGATCTCCCCCGGCGAGAGCGACCCGGTGGCTACCTGATACATCAGCGGTTGGAAGAGGTGGAAGTTGCGGCGATCCACCAGAGTCACTTGGGCCGCAGCGGATTTCAGCGCTTTGGCCGCATTCAGGCCGCCGAACCCGCCCCCTACGATCACAACTCGAAACGCATCCCCCATGACTTCATGTTAGAAGGTGCGCGTTCGCGCGTGTGTATCGGCGGACCCGCGGCGAGGCTCTCTCGTACCGCGAAGGACAAGACATGGCGCGCGGAGCTACAGTAGTACGTCGGTTCTCTGAAGGAGGAATTCATGAAGCGTGTGCTGATCCTGCTGGCGAGCGTGCTGCCGCTCGCAGCCGCCATCGATGGTACGGTACGCATCGATAGCGGGTCCATTTCCGGAGTAGCCACATCCGCGCCCGGAATCGTCGTATTCCGAGGCATTCCTTACGCCGCGCCCCCGGTCGGCAATCTGCGCTGGCGCTCGCCGCAGGCGGCGGCCAAGTGGCAGGGCGTGCGAAAAATGGACCAGTTCGGGTCGCGCTGCGTGCAGCCGGTGCGGGGGAATCCCCAGGAGGCCACGGGCAGCGAGGACTGCCTGTACCTGAATGTGTGGACGCCTGCTAAAGGCGCCGAGGACAAGCTCGCAGTGATGGTTTGGATCCACGGCGGAGGCTTTCGCGACGGCACCGGTGCCATGCTACTGCACGATGGCGAGGAACTGGCCAAGAAGGGCGTGGTGCTGGTGACCATCAACTACCGGCTGGGCTCGCTCGGCTTTCTGGCGTATCCGGAGCTGACCCGCGAATCGGACCGCAATGCCTCAGGGAACTACGGCTTAATGGACGCGATCGCCGCGCTGAAGTGGGTGCAGCGGAACATCGCGCAGTTTGGCGGAGATCCCGCCAAGGTGACCATCTTCGGACAATCCGCGGGATCGATGGCGGTGAACTGCATACAGGCTTCACCGTTGAGCAAGGGGCTATTTCGGGCGGTGATCGGCCAAAGCGGCGCGTCGTTCAACGGCATGCTGAATAACGGCAATCTGGCCGAGGCCGAAGCGCGCGGCGTGAAGTTCGCCCAATCGATGGGCGCCAATTCGCTCGCCGACCTGCGCGCCAAGCCCGCCGCCGCGCTGATTACGGCAGCGGGGTTCGCTTCCGGTCCCAACACCGACGGTTATGTGCTGCCGGAAGCGCCGATGACCCTGTTCCAGAAAGGCCTGGAGAACCACGTGCCCGCGCTGATCGGCTCGAATTCCGACGAGGGCCGGCTCTTCGCGCGCGGCCATGTCACCGCGCAGCAGTTCATCGAGCAGGCCCATCAGAAATTCGGCGCGGCCGCCGACGAGTATCTGAAGCTGTACCCGGCGGAATCCGAAGCCCAGGCCGCCGAATCGCGCCAGAGGTCCTCCACCGAGGAGAGCATGGG
>CAYRWE010000024.1:0-34042 GCA_964427655.1 uncultured Solibacteraceae bacterium
TGAGTACCACGGTAACACCACCGCCCAAGAAGGTGAACCGCCTGGGGCTGGAGGTGGTGAGCTACAAAGGCGCCAAGACCACGCTGTGCGCCGGCTGCGGCCACAACGCCATATCCGAGCGCGTCATCGAGTGCTTCTATGAGCTGGGCGTTGAACCATGGAGGGTGGCCAAGTTCTCGGGCATCGGCTGCTCTTCGAAATCGCCGGCCTATTTCCTGGGCCTCTCGCACGGCTTCAACGGCGTGCACGGGCGCATGCCGCCGGTGGCCACCGGAGCGCTGCTGGCCAACCGCACGCTGCTCGGGCTGGGCGTCACGGGCGACGGCGATACGGCCTCCATCGGAATCGGCCACTTCATGCACCTGCTGCGGCGCAACCTGCCTATGATCTATGTCATCGAGGACAATGGCGTCTACGGGCTGACGAAAGGCCAGTTCTCGGCCACCGCGGATCTCGGTTCCAAGCTCAAGACCGGCGTGCTGAATGACCTGCCGCCTTTCGATTGCTGCGCGCTGGCCATGAAATGGGGCGCCACCTTCGTGGCCCGCTCTTTCAGCGGCGATAAGAAGCAGCTTCAGGCGATTCTCAAGACCGCTATTTCGCATAACGGGCTGGCGGTGATCGACGTGGTCTCGCCGTGCGTCACCTTCAACGATCACGAGGGGTCCACCAAGAGCTACTCGTACATGAAGGAGCACGAGGAGGTCTTGCAAGAGCTGGACTATGTTCCGTACTTCGCGGAGATCTCGGTGGAAATTCCCGAAGGCGAAGTGATGGATGTGGAGATGCACGATGGCTCGCACCTGCGCATCCGCAAGCTGGGCCGCGATTTCGATCCCACCAACCGCATGGCCTCGCTGGCCGCCCTCGAAGAGGCCGCCGCCAAGAACGAGGTGCTGACCGGGGTGCTCTATCTGAACACCGGCAAGCCGACGTTTATGGATCTGCTGAATCTGCCGAACGAGCCGCTGGGCACGCTCCCGGAAGCGAAGACGCGCCCATCCCGCGCCGCCCTGGACGAGATCATGGAAGAGCTGCGGTAACAACAAGCCGCAACCGCGTGGTGCGCGCGACCGTCAGGGAGTGGACCCCCCCTAACGCCTAGCGTTTAGCGGCGCCCTTGGCCTCCGGTTCGCCCTCGAAAATCGAATAGGTTAACCCGGCCAGCGCGGCCCCTACCAGCGGTGCCACCCAGAAGAGCCACAGTTGCTCGATCGCCCAGCCGCCCACAAACAATGCCGGACCCGTGCTGCGCGCCGGATTCACCGACGTATTGGTCACCGGGATGCTAATCAGGTGGATCAAGGTCAGCGCGAGACCCACGGGGATGGGCGCGAAGCCCAAGGGTGCGCGCCGGTCCGTGGCCCCCAGGATGACGATGAGGAACATGAACGTGAGCACGATTTCAGCCACCAGGCAGGCCACCAGTGAGTAGCCTCCCGGCGAATGCGCGCCGTAGCCGTTAGAGGCGAATCCGTTAGCCAGATCGAATCCCGCTCTCCCGCTGGCGATCACGTATAGGACGCCGGCCGCTGCCACCGCTCCCGCCAGTTGCGCGGCGATATAAGCGGGCAGCTCCGTTGCTTTGAAGCGCTTGGCCACCGCCAGCCCCACCGATACGGCGGGGTTCAGATGGCATCCGGAAACGTGGCCGATGGCGTAAGCCATGGTCAGCACCGTCAGCCCGAACGCCAGCGCGACGCCCAGAAAGCCGATCCCTAATCCTGGAAACGCGGCCGCCAGAACGGCGCTGCCGCATCCGCCAAAAACCAGCCAAAAGGTGCCGAGAAGCTCGGCCAACGCTCTTTTCCCCAGGGGCATGATTCTCTCCTTCACGTGAGATGCCGCGCCATCGCGGAACCGGTACTCCGCGCGATTATACTCCGCCGGGCCGCGCTAATCTGCGCACTTTGTCACCGTCTGGTGATTGAAGGCGGGAAAGCGATGGGCCTGCTAGGATGAAAGCGCAAGCGATAGCCGTCATGGAACCGGCCAGCCAGCCCGCGATGGATCTGGAAGAGGTCTTTCGCGATCACCATGCCATGGTCTTCCGCGCCGCTTACCGGATCGCCGGCAACGCGGTGGACGCGGAGGATGCCATGCAGACGGTTTTCCTGCGCATGCTGAAGCGCGACGCCGCGGCCGAGCCGGTAGCCAACATGGCCAGTTTCCTGCACCGCGCGGCCGTCAATGCGGCGCTCGACCTGATGCGCGCGCGCCAGAACATCCGCAGTGTGCCGCTCGAGGAGTTCGAACCGGTATTGGCCGATCTGCCCCACCGTCAGCCCGACCGGGCCCAGGCGGACGGCGAAATCCGCACCTGGCTGCGCGGCGCGCTGGCCCGCCTGAACCCGCGCAGCGCGGCTATGTTCGCGCTCAAGTTCTTCGAAGAGAAGGAAAATCCCGAGATCGCGCGGCTGCTGGACACCACCCCCGGAACCGTCGCGGTGACGCTCTCGCGCACGCGCGACCGCCTGGAAGAGGAATACCGCGCTTACATGGGAGGTGTGGCATGACGCCCGAAGAGAATCGCATGGACCCCGATCTGGAGCGGGCCGTGACGGAGATTCGCGAGGAAGCCATCGATCCCGCCGTCGTCGAAGCGGCCGCCGCCCGCGTCTGGGCACGCCTGGCCAGAGCCGCCCGGGAATCGGCCCCGGCGGAAGTTAACGGAGAGCATATACGCGATTGCGCCGGCTTTCAGGCGCTCTTTGCGGACTACCGCGCGGGCCGTCTTTCCGAAGCGCGCACGCTGCTGCTGCGCGATCACCTGCACGCCTGCGTGGCTTGCCGGCGCGCCTTCGAAGGCAAAGTGGTGGAGTTTACCGCGCCGCCCGCTGTCCGCCGCGCCAGCCTCCTCTCCGCACGCTGGGCCGTGGCAGCCGCGGTACTGGTGGCCGCGGGAGCTTCGGTGTGGATCGCCGTCGACCGCCTGGGTGGCGGCATGACCCGTCCCATCGTCGAAAGCGTAAACGGAAACCTGTACGAGATCACCGATGCGGGAATCATGCCGCTGACGGCCGGCCAGGATTTACCGGATGGCGTCGAGATCCGCACGGCCAAGGATTCCTTCGCGGTGCTGCGGCTGCGCGATGGCTCGCGCGTCGAAATGCGCGAGCGCTCGGATTTTTCGGCGTCCCAAGCCGGCCGCGATCTGAGCCTGCACCTGGGCCGCGGCAGCGTCATCGTCGAAGCCGCCAAGCGGCGCAGCGGGCACCTCTACGTCAATACGGCGGATTGCCGCGTGGCCGTCACCGGCACGGTTTTCGGCGTGAACGCGGGCATGAAGGGCTCGCGCATCTCGGTGATTCAGGGTGAAGTGCACGTGGCCCAGGAAAATCAGGAGAAGGTGTTGCACCCGGGCGACCAGGAGGTTACTAGCGCGAGCCTCGAACCGGGCGCGGTGCGGGACGATTTCGCCTGGAGCCGGGACCGCGATCGCCTGGTGCGCAACCTGCCGGCCGCGGTGCCCGCGCGGATCAGCCGCCTGCTGGCGCGCGCCCCGGCCTCCACCATTTTCTTCGTGAGCATTCCCAAAGCCGGAGGGTTCCTGGACCAGGCACAGGAGATGCTGCGGCGCAAGATGGCGCAGAATCCCCAACTCCGCGAGACCATGGCCGGTCCGCTGCCCGCCATGGATACCATGCTGGGCAAGCTGCGCGCCATACGGGAGCACCTGGGTGACGAGATTGCCATCCTGGCGTTCAGGGGACCGGATGGCAAGGAACGTGGCCCCGTGTTCCTGGCGGAGACGGCGGGCGAGGGCTTGGCCGATACTCTGAAGAACGAGTTGGGCCCCTCTGTGGCAATAGCGTCCCGCCCCGGCCTGGTGGCGTTCAGCCCCGAGCGCGGCGCGCTGGAGGCTTTCGCGCCGGTTCTCGATGCCGCGCCCAACGCCTTCGCGGCTTCGCCCTGCTTCAAACGCATTGCCGAGAGCCAGGCCAGCGGAATCTCGCTGGCTGCTTGCGCCAACCTGGACCGCCAGGCCCCCGGGGGTATGCGGTACGTGGCCGTCGAGCAGAAGATCGCCGGGTCGCAGAGCGAGTCGCGCGCCACCATAGGATTCGACGGGCCGCGTACGGGGATCGCCGGATGGCTGGCCGCCCCGGCACCCATGGGGTCGCTCGATTACGTCTCTCCGGAGGCCTCCTTCGTGGCGGCCTTCGCGGTGAACGATCCGGCCGCCGTGGTGAACGATCTGCTGGGGCTGTTTCACAGCTCGCCGGGATCGGAGAAGGCGCTCGAAGAGGCTCGCCGCGAGTCGGGTGAAAATGTGCGGGAAACGGCCGCCGCGCTAGGCGGCGAGTTCGCCCTGGCACTCGATGGCCCCATGTTCCCGGTGCCCTCCTGGAAGCTGGCCATCGAGGTCTACGATCCGGTGCGCTTCCAGGCGGCCCTCGAGCGGAGCGTCGAGACGTTCGACCGCGAGGCCGCGAAATCCGGCGGCAAGCCGCTGCGCACATCGCGGGAAACCGTCAACGGGCGCGTCTATTACACCATCGCCGGCGGCGATCCGAATCCGCTCACCGAGGTGCATTACACCTACGCGGACGGCTATGCCATCGCCGGACCTTCGCGCGCGGTGGTGAACAGCGCCTTGCAGGTGAAGAGCGCGGGGAACTCCGTTACGCGCTCCGCCAAATTCGTTTCCATGACGCCGCGCGACCGCTACATGAATTTTTCGGCGCTGATTTATCAGAACCTGGGCACAACGCTGGCTCCGCTGGCGGGTCTGCTGGGCGCCTTCGGCAACCTGCACGGCGGCGGCATGCCCGGAGGAATGCCCGATCTGAGCAACATCCAGCCTAGCTTCGTGGCGGCTTATGGCGAGCCGGACCGCATCACCATCGCGGCTACCGGGACACCCCTGGGTATCGGCCCGGCGGCGCTCGAGGGCGGGAGCCTGTCGGGAATCGCCGCCAACCTGCCGGCCCTGGGACAACTGCTGGGAACAGGGAAGCCGCGGCCTGCGTTTAGGTGAGTAATGGAGCCGGTAATCGAGTTGGACGGCCTGGAGGTGCGCTTCGGCGGCCGCCCCATCCTCAAGAATCTGACGGCCTCGCTGACCGGCCGCTCGATAGGCCTGCTGGGCCCCAACGGTGCCGGCAAATCCACCCTGCTCAATACCCTGCTGGGCTTTCACGCGCCCTCCGGCGGAACCGCGCGCGTGTTCGGACGCGACATCCGCACCCACGCGCGTGAAGTTCGCGGCCTGATCGGCTACATGCCCGAGAACGACGCCTTCATTGCCGAAATGAGCGGCGTGCGCTTCGTACGCCTGATGGCCGAGCTGGCCGGGCTGCCTCGCGGACATGCCCTGGAGCGCGCGCATGAAGCCTTCTTCTACGTGGGGCTGGGCGAAGTACGCTACCGCGCCCTGGGCACCTATTCGCTGGGCATGAAGCAGGCCGCCAAGCTGGCGCAGGCCATCGCGCACGGTCCCAAGCTGCTGTTTCTGGACGAGCCCACCAACGGCCTCGACCCGCCAGCGCGTACACGCATGATCCAGTTGATCCAGGAAATTCGCGATCGCGGCGACCTGCGCCTGATGCTCTCCTCGCACCTGCTGCGCGATGTCGAAGAGTGCTGCGACGAGGTGCTGATCCTGAAGGACGGCCACATCGCCGCCTTCTGCAACCTGGCCGAAGAGCGGCGCTCGAATCGCCGCTTCCTGGAACTGGAGACGCGCGGCGAGAACAACGGAAACTTCCTCGCGGCCATCGAGCGGCTGGGCTGCCAAACCGCCGCGGGCGCGCAGGGCCGCCTCAAGCTGGTGCTTCCCGAGGGGCTGGAGGTGAGCCGGCTTTACGAGATCGCCTCTGAGCAGAACGTGCAGATCCGCCGCTTGAGCCACAAGCGCGATTCGCTCGAAGACATTTTCCTGAAGGCCATGGAGACTGCCGATGGCCGTTTATAAGAAAACCTACCGCCCTTATGAGGGCGAGCTGACGCCATCCCGCTCGCGCTTCCTGGTGGTGACGCGTTACGCTTTCGAGGATCTGCATCGCTCGCGCTTTCTCAACATCTTCTACCTGGCCAGCTTTCTGTACCCGCTGGTCTGCGCGCTCATCATCTACGTGCAGCACAATGTCAGCGCGCTAGGCCTGCTGGGCGTCGAAGGCGCCAACCGGCTGATCTCGATCAACGTCACGTTCTTTCTCTCCCTGCTGGGATGGCAGAGCATGCTGGCGCTCTTCATGGCGGCCTTCGTGGGGCCGTCGCAGATCTCGCCGGATCTCGCCAACAACGCGCTCGCGCTCTACCTGGCGCGCCCGTTTTCGCGCCTCGAATACGTGCTCGGCAAGCTCTCGGTGCTGGTGATTCTGCTTTCCCTGATGACCTGGGTGCCCGGCCTGCTGCTCTTCGCGCTCGAAGGCTATGAGGAAGGCTGGAGCTGGATGAGCCAGAATGCGCGGCTGGCCTCAGGGCTGTTCCTGGGCGCCTGGATTTGGATCGTGGTGCTGGCGCTGCTCGCGCTGGCGCTTTCGGCCTGGGTGAAGTGGAAGCCGGCGGCGGGCGGGCTGATGTTCGGCGTCTTCTTCGTGGCCGCCGCGTTCGGCGCGGCCGTCAACAACGTCGAGCGCACCCACTGGGGCCACCTGTTCAACGTCAGCTACCTGATCGGCTCGATATGGGTGGCGCTGTTCGAAGGGGCCAACAAGACCACCAATGGGGCAATCTTTTTCCGCTCGCCGCAGGGCGAAGAGCTGCCGCTATGGTGCTGCTGGATGGTGCTGGCGGCGCTCGGCCTGGTGTGCCTCTACATGCTGACGCGCAAAATCCGCGGCACGGAGGTGGTGCGATGAGCGGCGCCGCGGTGAGCGAGACGGATATCGTCTTCAACGGCGTCTCGCGCTTCTACGGCGAAGTGCTGGGCATCAACAAGGTGAGCCTCACGATCCCGCCCGGCATCACGAGCTTGGTCGGTCCCAACGGGTCGGGCAAGACCACGCTCATGAATTTGATGGCCGGCCTGATTCGGCCTACGCAGGGCGAGATCCGCGTACTGGGCATCCCGCCCGATCACCCCGAACGGCTGTGCCGCATCCTGGGCTACTGCACGCAGTTCGACGCGTTTCCCAAGGGCCTCACCGGCTATCAGTTCCTGTATTCCTTCCTGCGCCTGCACGGTATGAGCGATGCCGAATGCGAGAGCCGTACGCTCGTCGCGCTGCGCCTGGTGGGGCTGGCGGATGCCGCCAAGCGGCCGGTAGCGGCCTATAGCAAGGGCATGCGGCAGCGCATCAAGCTGGCGCAGGCCACCGTGCACGATCCCAAGGTCATGGTGCTCGACGAGCCGCTCAACGGCCTGGACCCCATGGCGCGCGCCGAGGCCATCGCGCTCTTCCAGCAGTGGGGCGCCGAGGGGCGTCACGTGATCGTCTCCAGCCACATCCTGCATGAAGTAGATCGCATCTCGGACCAGGTGATTCTCCTGAGCCACGGCTATGTGGTAGCGGAAGGCCAGATCCAGGGCGTGCGCAACGAGGTGAAGGAGCAGCCCATGCAGATCCACGTGCGCTGCGACCGTCCCCGCGTGCTGGCGGCGCGCCTGCTCCAGCAGGACAACGTAGTGGAGGCCAAGCTCAATCCCGATGGCCAGGGCCTGTTGCTGCGCACGCGCGATGCCGACAGCTTCTACCTGCTGCTGAACCACGCCATTCTGGAGGCCGGCCTGAAGGTGGAATCGGTGGCTCCCGCGGATGACGACGTCAACTCGGTGTATCAATACCTGATCGGCGGCGAAGGCGGCACGCTATGAACGCGATGTGGATGCGGCAACTGGGCGGCGTGCTCCGTCTGGAGCTGAAGAAAACGGCTTTCTCGCGCCGTGGCTGGTGGATCTACATGCTGGCGGCCGCGCCTGTGGTTCTGATGCTGGCGCACTGGCTCACCGAGGCCAAGATCCACTCGGCGCGCCATAGCATCGGCGAAGACAGCGTGATTTTCGCGGGCGCGTTCCTGTTCTTCTTCCTGCGAGGCTCCATCTTCTTCGGATGCATGGGCATCTTCTCGAACCTCTTCCGCGGCGAAATGCTCGGCAAAACGCTGCACTATTATCTGCTGGCGCCCATGCGGCGGGAGCTGTTGGTGGCGGGCAAATACGCAGCGGGATTGGCCGTGGCGCTGGTGCTCTTTGTGGGCAGCACGGTGGCCTCCTTCCTGCTCATCGGCCGCCACTTCGGCCCCGCATGGAGCGATTACCTGTGGCATGGGCCGGGCGCCGGGCAGTTGGGCGCTTACACGCTGGCCGCGGCCCTGGCGTGCATCGGATACGGCGCCGTCTTCCTGCTTTGCGGGCTGCTCTTCCGCAATCCCCTGATCCCTGCGGCGGCGGTGTGGGTCTGGGAAGGGCTGAACCCGTTTCTGCCCGCGCTGCTCAAGAAGATCAGCGTGATCTTCTATTTGAAGAGCCTGCTCCCGGTGGAGGTTCCGGCGCCACCGCCCTTTTCGGTGATGGTCATCGAGACCGACCCCACGCCCGCCTGGCTGGCCGTTCCGGGCCTGCTGGCGGTGGCCGCCATTTTGCTGGTCTACGCGGCCATCTCCGCTCGGCAGACCGAGATCGGCTACGGGGAATAACTTCGCCTATCGTTTGTTATTGGCGTCCTATACTCTAAATCTAATCTTGTGACCCGGCGGCCAAAGCCCTACATTCGGGTTACATGCTGCGTTCTTTCGCTCTGACGGCGTTCGCGGCAGGCTTCTTGTTGGTATCCGCCGGCGCCCAGCCGGCGGCCCGGAAGGAGCCTGCCTACTACGCCGGCACGGATCGTGTCTCACGCGTCGAGGCACGCCCGCCGGGGATCCGGCTCGGACTGCGCAAGCCTCGCGAGTTCGCTCTAGCGCCACTAAGCGGCTCGGAAGGCGAGCGTCTGTCCGCGCCGGGTCCCCGGTTGCGAATTGGCATTCACAGGGAATTGCCGCCGGCGGCTCTCTCGACCGGCGGATGGGAATCCACCGCCGATGGCACGCGCGTCTGGCGCATGGCGATCCGCTCTCCGGGCGCGCAGGGCGTGCGCGTCCAGTTCCGCCATTTCGACGTGGGCGCCGGCCGGGTCTGGCTGCACGATGGCGTGCATTTCGCCGGCCCCTATACCGGCCGCGGCATCTTCAATAACGGCCGCTTCTGGAGCGCCACCGTCTTTTCCGAAGCGCCCATTTTGGAATACGAACCCGATCCGCGGGCCCCCGCGCAACTGGCGCTGCCATTCGAGATTCCCACCATCGCGCACCGGGCGGTGCTCGTGCCACGCACTTCCATCGCCGCGGCGCAGGACAGCGGCAGCCCCGACCCGGCCGACTACTGCCATCTCGACCCCAACTGCTATCCCGACTGGATACCCGCCATGAGCATGGTGGCCCGCCTGGATTTCGAAGACGACAGCGACGAATATTTGTGCTCGGGATCGGCCATCTCCACGCGCGACGACAGCTTCAAGCCCTACCTGCTCACCGCCGGCCATTGCATCCACGACGAAGATGCCGCGCGCACGCTCGAAACTTTCTGGACCTATCAGACCAGTTCCTGCGGCGGACCGCCTCCGGACCTGAGCAAAAGCGCGCAATCCACTCCCGGAGCCCACCTGCTCGGCTTCGCCACCATCCAACAGGGCGATTACAGCCTGGTGCTGCTGCACGACGTTCCCGGCGGCGTGACATTCACTGGGTGGGATACCGCCGATCCGCCGCTCGGCACGGCGCTGACGGGAATCCACCATCCCATGGGATCGTGGAAGCGCATCTCCTTCGGCGAGCGGACCACGGATCAAACCGCCGACGTGGAAGGCGCCATCGCACCGGACAATCTCTATCTGCAGATCCTCTGGGACCAGGGCCGCACCGAGCCCGGCTCTTCCGGCTCGCCGCTGTTCTCCTCGCCCGGCGTGGTCGTGGGCGGCCTGACCTACGGCGAGGTCTCTCCGACCCTCTCGGCCTGCCAGATCAATCCGAGTATCGACGGCTACTACCGCTTTTCGAACGCGTACGCGGCTTTGAAAGATTACCTGGAAGACCTGCCTTCGGCGGCGGTGCTGCCCGGCACTTCCAGCCTGAGCTTCGCCGTGACGAACCAGGCTGCGCCGCCCAGCCAGACGGTGAAGCTGACCACCGGCGCCGCGGATCAGGCCGCTTACAAGCTGCGCGCCGACGCTCCCTGGATCGTGCTTCCGAGCGCCACCGGCACGGTATCCTCGGGCGCCCCCGCGCAAATGACGGTCGCAGTGGATGCCACGCAGTTCACCCAGCCCGGCGAATACGACAGCACCATCACCATCCTCTCCGGCGCAGCCGACCCGCAGTACATCGATGTAACGGTCCAGGTACAGAACATTCAATCCAACGTGGCGGTTGCTATTGCGCCGAACCCGGTCTACCAATCCGGCGGCCTGTGGAGCTTCGCCATCGGGTTGACGGAATCGGGCGGCGCGGGCACGCGCCTCACCGCGCTGAAGCTGAACGGTGTGGATTACTCATCGGCGATTGCCAACTGGTTCGGGGCGAACTACCTTCCGGCCAACGGCTCGCTCACGGCGCCGCTTTCAGGCAGCGGACTGGCACCCGGCACGCAGTATTTCGAGTTCTGGGGCCAGGACGACGGCGGGAAAACCTGGTACCGGGAAGCCACCGTCAGCTTCCAGTAACGCGACGCCTCGGCCAGATGAGGGCGGGATCAGTTCTCCGGCAACGCCACTTTGGCGGCTCCTTATTGGAAGGCAGGCCAACTTCTCAACCAATGCGTCGGCGTGTCACCATGACGGTAAGATGATCCGCAACACGACAATCAGCCGTTCAGCCCCTTGGAGAAGCGCCGCCGTCGTGCTTGGCCTTCTGCTGCTGACCACTGGCGGGACCGCGCAGAAGAAGGTTCCCGTGACCGGCTTCTTCACTAATATGGAATACATCAAAGAGGCCGGTGACGTTGTCGGAATGGAGGTCTGGATCGTTTACGCCGGAGGCACCTATTGGGCCACGGTTCAACTGGCCGAGGGCGAACCGGCCCCACCGGTCGTTGTCCCCGTCCAGGTCTCGGCGCAACATGTGAGTTTCTCTCTCAAGCAACCGTCCGTCCGACCTGACGGAAGCTCAGCTCCAGACCTCGTGCTCAAATTTGAAGGAACTGTGACTGGCTCGGCGTTGACAGGGGCCTTCGCTAATTCCCGAGTGATGCTGAAGCGCGGCGCTACCTATTGGCAGGGGAAACCGCGTTAGCCCCACCGTGCGGGTGCGCGTCCTTCATAGGGCCAAATCGCGTATCTGCTGGAAGTGGCGGCGTTGCGGCAGGAGACGGCGTCTGTCCGATAACGGCAATAAAACGCGGTTACCGGAAACCAGCCGCTCAGTTCTTTCCCCGTGACCACTGCTCGAACGCAGACACCCACATCTCCCTCCGCCGATTGCCGCTGCGCAGCGCATCGAAGCGCCGGCTTACGGCGTCACGAGTCCGGGATCCTGTGGCTCGTCTTCCGGAAAAGGATCGGGTTCGGGATCGGGAAGCGGAGGGGCAGGCTCGGGATCGGGGTCCGGCAAGGGACTCGGGACTCCCACCGCTGCGCTCAACGCCGCGCGCGCCGAGCCGGGAGGCGCCCCACGCACCACCTCATCCAGGGCCAACTGGCACTCGCAACAATCGCTGCACCGCAGACACTTCTCGCATAGATGGTTGCCGCACGCGTCCTTGGTGCATCGCACGCAGATGCGCGTGGATTCCTCTCCGCAAATGCTGCATACGAATGGCATAACCGGAAGCCTATTTCTTCTTTCCCGAATTCGTCAGCGGCTGGGCCGACAGCACCATGCCCCGGCACCGCTGCGCTTCGCGATCCATCACGTTATACTCCTGCTCGCGCTGGGCGGCCAGGTCGACGATATAACGCTCGAGGCGCCCGCGGTTGACGCCGTTTTCCGCGTCCAGGCTGGCCAGCTCCTGCGCCAGGGCCGGCCCTTGATATTTGCGGATGCCCTCCTCGAGCGACCCCAGCATGGTTTCGAGGCCCTCCAGCCGAAAAAACAGCTCCAGCCCGGCCGAAAGACGCTCGGGGCTCTGAGACAAGACTTTGGCGCCATACGCGATGGCCTTGGCCTGGTCTTTGCTCGATTGCCACTGCACCTGGTAGGTATCCGACGCACCCTTGGCGATCCAGGATTTCACGTCGATCTTGTCCAGCGCCGGAACCAGCCGCTGGGCGTGCGCGCTCATTTCCCCCAGCACGGCGGCGATCTCCCAGTCGGTTTCGAGACCGGCCGGGCTGGCTTGCGCGGCGGGCGGCGCAGTGGGCTGCGCGGCGGCTGGCGCGGCGGGCGATTGCGCCCGGATCCCCACGACGCATACCACTAGCAGAACTCCTCCCAAGCCAAGACGCATGTTCCTTTTTAATCTATCATGTGGCGCGTACGGGCACGCTTGCGGAGGATACGCGGGGCATGTCGCTGAATACAAAACGCCGGACGTCGAACGCTAATTGCCGGTGGTCGAAGGCGGACCGGGAGCGCCGGGTGCGCCGGGAGCGCTCGTGCCCGTACCAGTGCCGGTACCCGTGCCGGGTTTGGGCTTATCGCCGCTGGTGCTGGTGGTTGTGCCGCCGGTGGGCAGACCCACGCCGCCCGCCTGGCGGCGCAGCATGATGTCGTACAAAGCCTCCCGCGCGGCATTGAGCATCGCGCGGACGGCGGGCGTTTTATCCACCACTCGCGCCAGGGGCTGGTTGCGGAAGACGCGAATCGATTCGCCGGGGTGCAGGCGCACGGCCGAGCCGGCTTGCAGCAGGTGCTGCACATCCACCAGGCCCTCTTCCACGCTCACCAGCGTGGTATCGTCTTCGTCCTCTACCACGACATCGAAAATCGTTCCCCGCACCGAGATGAGGGCCGTGGGACTGGCTACGCTCTTGTAATTGGGCCCGTTGCGGTGTTCCACCTGCACGCGGATGCGGCCCAGCCAGACTTCCATCAGCTCCGTCCAGCTATAGGTCGCGCGGAAAGTGACGCGCGCCTTCGGAAAAACCTCGAAGGTGCTGCCGTCGGCGATCTGGAATTTGGCGTACCCGTCCGGCCCGGTGATGACGATCTGTTTGGGCGAGACGACATTGCCCACGAACAGCGCCACCGGCGTGCTGTCGTGCAGCACCGATACCTGCCCGCTCAGCTCGATGACTTTGGCGGCGTCCTGCTGCGCGCTCAGGGGCGGCAGGCACACGACCAGCAGGGCCAATAAAGACACCACCCACGTCGCCAGCCGGGGCTGCACGTACCGGAGCATAGCACCTTTTCCAGACTCCCGCATCCTGTTTAGGGGAGCCTGTCGCGCCAGATTTAAAAGTCTAGCACTAAACCTGCTTGGCAACTACCGGGCCGGAGATGAAATTCGCAACAAACTCCATTATTTCAGTAATTTGTTGGCCCGAATCCGCCGATGAAATAGGGTAGAATGGAACTCGGCTGTGTGTCATAAGGGAACACTTAGGGGAACAGGGGGGCCGATTGCGCTGGCTTTGGTTAGCGTACTGGCGTCCTATGCCCAGAGCGCTCCGGACTGGCGGAAGATCGGAAGCCCGGCCCTCGATCTGATGCTGGCTTCCCCGGCCACCGGTCCCGTCGAGCGGGTCTGGTACTCGCCCGGAGGGTCGGTGCTGTATGCCCGCACGGCCTCGGGCCGCACCTTCCAGACCGCCGATTTCGCGAGCTGGTCGGCGGTCACGGGCCCGCTGGAGCCTCCCGCGGCGCCGCTGGCGGTCTCCGCCGCGCGGCTGCCCGAAGCCGGCGCGCGCGTGGTTCCCGCGGCATTCGAGATGTACGCCTTCTCGCACCACCTGTGGCGCTCCGCCGATGGCGGCGCGAGCTGGGAGAACCTGACCGCTTACAAGTCGCAGTCCGTGGTGGGCGAGGGCTTGCATTCGCTGGCCATTTCGCCGGTCAATCCGGACGAGCTGGCGGTGGCCAACGATTACGGCGTCTGGCGCTCGCTGGACGGGGGGATGAGCTGGACCGGGCTGAACCAGGAGCTTCCGAACCTGACGGTGGACCGCATTCTCTCGACCCCTGCCGGGCGCGTGGGCATGCGCATTCAGGCTGGCCCGCTGGGCGAGCTGGAGCTGCCTTTAGGCGGTTCCGTCTGGCGGCCGGTGGCGGCATCGGCCGAGGTGCAGCGCGAAGCGGCCCTCGAAGCGCAGTATGGGACCCTGGTGGGCGCCCAGGTTTCGGCCGTGGCTGGGACGGGCGACACCGTATACATCGGCTCCGAAGACGGCCGCATCTGGGTTTCCGTGGACGGCGGGCGGAGCTTTCGACAGACCCCGCTGCCCATGGGGACAAGCGGCAAAGTGGAGCGCATTTTCGCGGATTCGAGCGAGCCGCGTGTGGCTCTGGCGGCCTTAAGCGGCGCCGGGTCGCACATTCTGCGCACCACCAATACAGGCACTTTCTGGGACCCTCTGGATGGCAACCTGCCCGACGCGCCGGCCCGCGGGGTGACCGCCGAGCGCGCTTCCGGAGCCATCTATCTGGCCACCGACAAAGGAGTTTTCTACGCGCAGGCGGATCTGGAGAATCCCAGCGTCGCGCCGGTCGCGTGGACCGCTTTGACGGAGAACCTGCCCGACGCCCCGGCCACCGACACACGCCTGGACCCGGCCGGAGTGCAGTTGTATGTCGCCTTGGATGGGTATGGGGTTTTCGCCGCGGCGGCGCCGCACCGCGCGCGCAGCCTCAAGATTGTGAACGCGGCGGATTCCAGCACCCGGCCGGCCGCACCGGGATCGCTTCTGAGCGTGGTGGGGGCGCGCGTGAGCGCGGCGCGGGGCGCCGATCTCGATTTTCCGGTTCTGGCCGTGCTGGGCGGCGATTCCCAGATCCAGGTGCCGTTTGAGGCGGCCGGCCCCAGCGTGGCGCTGGCGCTGACCACCTCGAACGGCACCGTCACACGGGGAATCGCTGTACAGCCGGTTTCGCCGGCCATTCTACTGGGCCGCGACGGGCTTCCTACCATTTACGATGCCGATAGCGGCGAACCCATCGACCTGCGGAATGCGGCGCACTCGGGCAGCCGGATTCAGGTCATGGCGACGGGCCTGGGACGGGTCCAGCCGGATTGGCCCAGCGGTCTCGCCGCGCCCTTGGAGAACCCTCCGGCGGTGATGGCGGCCGTGGGGGTTCTTCTGGATGGAAATCCCTTGCGCGTCACGCGCGCCGTGCTGGCGCCCGGGTATGTGGGATTCTACATCGTCGAAGCCGAGTTGCCCGCCATAAACAACACCGGCCCATCGGAGTTGTATATCAGCGCCGCTGGCCAGGCCAGCAACCGCGTGCAAATTAATCTCGAACCATAAGGCGCTCCGGCCTCAAGTCCAGGCGAAAGACTGCCGATCTAATATCCAGACAATGTGAAACGGGAGCGGACAAATGTCTACTGGCCGGAGAAGTCGAAGCCGGAACCTTGACCAGGACGACCGCGGCCGGCGCCCGGAGAAGCGCCCGCGAAGGAGAGCGGCTGACGGGGGAAGCCGGCAAACCGAACGAGATGGTCGAGCGTAGACACCCTAGAACTACACAAAGTTCCTAATGGGCGGAAGGGGGCCGAAAAGTCGCGTTTCATGACATTGAACCCGTCCTTCCACATTTCCGAATCGCCATCGCCGTGCAGATCGTCGCAAAACGCGGGCGCTGGGCGCTGGATTCAATCGGGAACTACGATGCGGATCGAGTCCACGTGTTCTCCGAGCTCAAGTTCAACGACGTTGGCCTCGGCTGGGACGAGCGTCCCGGGGTAATAGATGCGGTGCTGGTAGTCGATCTTGCCGGCGATCTCAGGAGCGTAAACCAGGTAATACCTGCCCGCGGGCAAGAGCGGCAAACTGAAGCGGCCATCTCCGGAGGTCGTGTCGCTCGAAAGCGCTCCGAGGGGCGATTCCGGACGATCATCCACCCGTATCGCGCCCACATAGGCCCGTCGCGGCTCGCCTTTTCCGTTCACTACCAGGCCCGAGATACGGCCGTTCGAGAGGACGCGAAAGTTGGCCTGGCAGCCCCTAGTATTGGGGCCGAGCTCCAGAGATGAGCCCGCACGCCCGAACGCGGCTTCGCCACTAGTCATTCCCGAGGGCAACATAGCCCCAACCCGATATTGGTCCGGCGGCAGATCGTGAAACGCGTACGCGCCAGCCCTGGAGGTCGTCGTCTCGAACGTCTTCTCCATACCGATTGCGCGTACAGGGATGCCATCGAGAGGCTGCGTCCGATCAGCCGCCTCGGTCCTCGGGTCCCACGGCGCGAGACCCACGAACCCGAATATTTGCGCGGGAGAAGTGTCCAACGCGACGGATCTCAATTGCTCGATTAGCGCCGCGGCGGTTCGCAGCGGCTGGGTGGGGGAGCAAGTGCTCGTGGTTAAGGCGGCGTTTCCGGAAGCAAAGACCAGATAATCGAGACCAACCACGAAGGTATAGCCACAAGCACAGCACCCCTCCGTCGTATGAATGTCGATCTGGGGACCCTGCTGACCGCGCAGATATTCCGCAACTTCAAACGTCACAACTGCCGAAGGGGTGGTGATCGGGATTCCGTTCGGGCCCTGAGTACCGGCAACCTTCTTCCGGGCTACCTTTCCGACGAACACCAGCGGATACTCACCAGGGAGCGTGCAGGCCGGCGGTGCCATGCAGGAACAGGCGTCCAGAGAGGGCGAAAGCATCGGCAACAAAAAGCAGGCGATGACGACCTGGAACAGGCCTCTCCACGCGTTCGGCCTCACGCTTAAGCACTCCACGTCCACCGCTCACACCTCCAGCTTCCAGGGCGCGCGATAGTGGGCCTTCAGAAACGGCTTGATGGCCGCCTGCTTCACCGTGAACGCGCGCTCGTCCCAATCGAGCGTCGTGCCGTGCCGGTAGGCAAGGTTGGCCAGCACGCAGGCGGCCGTGGTGCGCACGCAGGTCTCGATCTCGCTCACCGGTTTGTGGCGCGTGCGGATGCACTCGAGAAAATTCTTCCAGTGCGGTACGTTCATCTCGCGCATCGATTCGGCGTGCTCTTCCATCGGCACCGCGCTCGTCCGGTTGGGATAGAGCGTGTATCCATCGCGGTTCACCATGAGGGTGGCTTCGGTGCCGTGGAAAGCCGTCCCGTAGCGCGCGTCGTAGATCGCTCCCGAATTGGCGGTGCGGCTCTCGTAAGAGCCCACGAAAGCGGGATAGTGGTACGTCGCCAGCAGGGTATCGGGCGTTTCGGTGTTGTCGTCCACGTAGAAACGGCCGCCCTGCGCCGAGATCGATGTCGGCATGGCCTCGTCGAAAGCCCACTGGACGATATCGAGCAGGTGCACGCCCCAATCGGTCATGGCGCCGCCCGCGTAATCCCAGAAATAGCGGAACGTGGACCAGCGCTCCGGCGCCACGCCCCAGCGATTGGCGTTGAAGGGGCGCTTGGGCGCGGGTCCCAGCCACAGGTCCCAATCGAGGCCCGCGGGCGGCTCTCCATCGGGCGGCTTGCCCCAGCCCTCTTTCTTCGACACGCCCGCCTGGAAGGTGCGGCAGAAGGTGATGTCGCCGAGCGCGCCGCTCTTGACGATCTCGCGCGCCTTCTGGAAGAACCCGCCCGATCGCTGCATGGTGCCGGCCTGCACCACGCGATTGTATTTGCGCGCGGCCGCCACCATTTTGGCGCCCTCTTCGATGTAGACGAAGGAGGGCTTCTCCACGTAGACGTCTTTGCCCGCTTTGCAGGCCTCCACGGTCATGTAGGCGTGCCAGTGGTCGGGCGCGGCGATGCACACGGCGTCGATGGATTTGTCGCCCAGAATCTCGCGAAAATCCTTGGTAGCCTTGATGCCGGCAAATCCCAGCTTGCCCGCCAGGGCCTCGGCGCGCTCCAGCGCCGGTTGGTAAACGTCGCAAACCGCGGCCACCTGGATGCCGGGTACTTTGGCGGCATAGCCCAGATTGTCCGAGCCCATGCGCCCCACGCCGATGAATGCGACGGCGACCTTGTCGTTGGCGCCCCGCAGCTTTCCGCTGAACAGGGAGCTGGTAAGAGCCGCGCCTCCCGCGGTCTTCAGAAACACACGGCGGTCGGTCAAATCCGTTGCCATGGCATCTGTTTTACCAGATCGAAGGCTAAAATGGATATTGACACCCAAATCCTCATCATGAAATTGCGAATCCTGGCTTCCTTTATATTCTTAGCGGGTATGGCGTGGGCCCAGAACACACGCGGTTACTTTTTCGTGGCGCCCGGCGGAATAAGCGCGGCGGGAACCACCGAGCGCGCCTACGAAATTGGCGGCGGCGTGGAGCGCCTTCTCGAACACGGCATCGGAGCCGGCGCGGAGCTTGAGGGCGTGGTGCCGGGCGTTGGCAGGGTCGCCAACGCGGTGGGTCTCTTCTCGCTCAATGGCTCCTATCACTTTCTGCGCGATCGCCGGCTCGACCCGTTCGCCACCGCCGGTAACTCGCTGCTCTTCCGCGATTACACCGCCAACCTGTTCAACTAGGGCGCCGGGGTCAATTACTGGTTTCAGGACAACCTCGCTCTGCAGGTGGGCATTCGCGATCACGTCGGAGCAATGGCGGCATCACGATCCACTACTGGGGCATCCGCGTCGGCGTGGCCTTCCGCTGAGCGTGGTGCGCCAGGAGGCCGGTGGTAAAATGCCTCCTGGTGTCCACGCCCTCGCCGAATCCTGAGGCGACTGAGCCGCCCCTATCGAGAGCGGTTTGGAAAACCGGGCGCGCGCTGAGCGGCGCCTGGGCGCTGGCCGCGGTCTTGGCGGTTCTCGGCTGGCAGGCGGCCACGGTTCGCTTGAACTACGCCGGCAACTGGACCGCCCTCTTCTGTGCCGGTACGGCTCTGGGCGTTCCCCCCGCGCTGGCCTCCGAGCACGTCTACCTGTTCCCCGGCAGCGGCTGGGACGGGCAATATTATCACGGCATCGCGCACGATCCCCTGATCCGCGCGGATCTCTGGAAATCCATCGACGCGCCCCGCTTGCGCTACAGCCGAATTCTGGTCCCGGCCCTCGCCCACCTGCTGGCCTCGGGCGATACGGCGCGCATCGATGGGGCCTACCGGCTGGTGATTCTGGGCTTTCTTTTTCTCGGCGTGTACTGGCTCAGCCGGATCGCCGTGAACGCCGGGCGCCACCCTGCCTGGGGACTGGCGTTTTGCCTCGTCCCGGCGGCCATCTGCTCGGTCGACCGCATGGTCCCGGATATCGCCTTGGCCGCCCTGTGCCTTGGATTCGCGCTCTACGCCGGACGGGAGAGTCACGGCGCGATCTCTTATCTCGTGCTGGTGCTGGCCGCCCTGACGCGCGATACCGGGCTGCTTCTCGTCGTCGCTCTTTGCGGTTGGTGGCTCTACCGGGGGCGCTCCGCCCGAGCGGCTGTGTTCGCCACGGCCGCGCTGCCGGCCCTGGCCTGGTACGCCTATGTTCGCGCCCACACTCAACCGTTCGCCTATCACAGCCTGGTTTCGATTCCCTTCAGTGGTTTGCTGAATCGCTTCGTGCACCCCTTGGCGTACGCCCTGCCGCGAAACGAAGCGGCTTGGGCCGAGGCGCTCGATTATGTGGCGCTCCTCGGTCTCGTGCTGGTGCTGGCGCTGGTCGTCCGCGCGCTGCGTAATTCCGGCGCAACCCCCGCTACCCTCGCGATGGCGCTCTTCTCCTTGTTGACGGTGGCCGGCTGGCACCCCGGCGACTGGCTGGATGCCTACGATTACGCCCGCATCTTCTCGCCCCTGCTCCTGCTCGTCGGCTTGCGGACGCTGGAAGCGGGAGGCCGGCTGTGGGCGCTTCCCTTGCTCCTGACACTGCCGCGCATGGCGCTGATCCCCGGTTTGCACACCGCCCAGGCGCTTCGGGCGCTCCTGAACGGCGCATCCTAAATTCCGCTCGCGCTCCAACCGAGCCGCGCGCTGAGCAAGCGGCGTTGAGCGGACGGATCCCTGCGCCTATTGCAGGACCGTGTAGAGCGTCTGCGAGCTGTTCACGGTCTGCCCGTTCACGGTCATGCTGAACGAAATCGGCACGGTGCCGCTTCCCAGACCGCTCGGAACCACCACGTTGAACTGATAGAGCCCCACCGCACCGGGCGCTAGACCCCAATACTGCAGCACGGCCGGCGTCTGCCCGAACAGGATCTGGAACGACGTCGCCGTGAGCGTATTCTGTCCCGGCACGATCTGCCCGGCTAACATACTGTTAGCCTGGCTGCCGATAGTCACGCCGCCGAACCCGATGCCGTAGAGCACGACGATATCCCCCGCCGATGCCGGATGCGAGGTGAAACCCGGTATGGCTCCCGTGGGTAAAACCCAGTTCGTCAAATCGGGAGGGAAGAGGGCGCCCACGTATTGCTTACCGCCGATCGAAATCTGCGGCGGAGCATACAGCCCCGGCTCCACAGTGTCGATCTGCAGGCTGAAGGGCGCGCTGGTGCCGAGCGCCGTGGAAACCGTAAGTTGCTGAGAGCCGGTCGCCACATTCGAGGGCACCTGCACATTCAACTGGGTCGGGCTGATGTACTCGACGAAGGCGGCCGCGTTGCTGATCTCGACGCTGGTCCGGTCGAGCTGCGTGGGAGCGTTCACGCCGCTGAAATCGTTATACGGCGCTTGATTGGACCATTCGCGCGTGTCCGCGGCCAGATTCGTCCCATGAATCTCGATCCACGATCCCGGCGCGGCCACGGCGTTGAAAGCGCCGTATTGGCCCAGCGATAAGGCGCTGCTGATCGAAGGCGGCCCCTGCAATGCGCACGGCGACGACCCGTTGACGGTCAGCATCCGGACCACGTTGTTCTGCGTATCCGCCACGTAAAGATTCCCCGAGGAATCCAGGCTCAGCGATTGCGGGTAATTGAGCTGCGCGCTGAGAGCCGGTCCGCCGTCTCCGGTGTAGCCCTTGGTCGTGCCCGCCACGGTATAGATCAGGCCGCTCGGCGCCACTACCCGAATGCGGTGATTGTAGGTGTCGGAGATATACAGGTCGCCGCACGCATCCACCGCGAGGCCCTTGGGGTAGCTCAACCTGGTGTAGTAGGCCGAAACCCCTTCCCCCGTCAGCGTCCCGGCGCCCGCTACGACCGTGATGGTGCCAGTGGGTGAAATGGGCGAAACCTTGAGGACCAGGCTATTATTCGTGTCGGCGATATAAAGAGCATCGCCCGCCGGGCTGACCGCCACGGCCGTGGGGTTAAAGAGCTGCGATTTATTGGCCGGTCCGCCCGCCCCGGTCTGGCCCGCGCTGCCGCTGCCGGCGATGCGCGTCACCGTGTAGGTGGTGCCGCTGATCGAAACCTTCTCGACCGAATCGACTCCGGCGTCGGCGATATACACGTTGCCGGCAGAATCCACCGCCAGGCCGGCCGGGTTCGAAAGCCCATAAGCCAAGGTGCCGCTCACCCCCACGATGCTGTTGATGGTGCTGCCCGAGATCTGCCAGAGCAGGTTGTTTCCCGTGTCGGAGATATAGACGTTGCTTTTGGAGTCCACGGCGACGCCGTAGGGTTTAGAGAACTCCGCGTTGGTGGGAGCGCCGCCGGTGCCGGCTAGCCCAGCGGTGCCGTTGCCGGCGATGGTGTTGATATTCCCGCCGGTTACCTCGCGGATCCGACTGTTGACCTGGTCGGCGATATACAGGTTGCCGCCGACAAACCAGGCCTGAGTCGGGTTGTTCAGCTCCGCGTTGTTCGCCGCTGCCGCATCCCCGGTGTACCCGGCCGTGCCGTTGCCCGCCACGGTCGAGATCGTAAACGAGACGGGGGCTGTTTGCGCCAGGCACAGGGTGCCCGCCAGGGCCAGCAGCGTTATCGACGGCTTGAACGGAAAATGATTCACGAGCATCTCCAATTTCGGCGGGCCGCGCTCTCACGGGGCACACGCACACGTCCCGGCCTTTGCGGAGGCCAGACCGGTCTTTCGCAATATGAGACTAACCAGTTTAAGACGGAATCGGCTCTCCGCGGGTTGCGCCGGGTGTTCGCCGCCCAGGATCAAGGCCTCCGTAGGTGGTCATACCCCCGCGGTTCGAGCGCCCGGCCGTCCAGTTTGACGGCGCCCGCGCGGCCCCGGCGCATCCAGCCTATGCGGGTCAGTGGCAAGCCTTCGAACGCTTCGGGCACGCGCGTGCGCGCCGGTGCGGTGAACAGAAGCTCGTAATCTTCGCCGCCATCGAGCGCCTGGTCGAGGCTTGCACCGGGATAGAGCGGCGGGGCTTCGATCTCGGCCGACAGCCGCGAGGCCGCGGCCAGGCGGCCGAGGTCCAGGGAGAGGCCGTCGCTCAGATCCATGCAGGCAGTGGCACCCAGCCGTTCGCGGAGGAAGCGGCCGAGAGCCAGACGCGGCTCGGGGCGCAGGTGGCGTCGCCAGGCTTTCCCTTGGTGCGTCGCCAAGCCAAGCGACGATCCCCCCAAGCGGCCCGAAACATAGACGGCATCCCCGGCGCAGGCGCCGTCGCGGCGTAGGGCCGTTCCGCGCGGCACGGCGCCGCACACCACGATGTCGCACATCAACTTCTCGGCATGGCCCAGGTCGCCGCCCGCCAGGGGCGTCTTCTCACGGGAAGCCAGGCGCAGCAGGCCCCGGTAGAAGCCATCTACCCAGCGCGCCCCGGTATGGGGTGAAAGGGCCAGGGAAAGCAGGCAGAAGCGCGGTTCTCCGCCCATGGCAGCGATATCGCTTAACCCGCGCGCCAGCGCTTTCCAGCCCACATCCGCGGGGCCCGCCGAAGAGGCTGTGAAGTGAACGTCCTCGATCAGCATGTCGGTGGTGAACAGCAGATCCTGGGCGCTACCCCGCGGGCGGAAGATAGCGCAATCGTCGCCGATCCCCACAACCAGCCCGCCGGCGCGCCCCGGCGCCGCCCAACGGGCGATCCGCGCGATCAGTGCCGGCTCGCTTTCTATAACCCTGGAACGCTTGACCATAAGGGTGCCATCTGAGAGAATACCGTACGCAGTAGACATGGTTGTTTGGGCGCGTCTCGGAAGTTCCAGCAAGCCTCGAAAGTCCGCTTTCCTCGCCTGGGAGACCCAAGAGCACGACGAACAATGATCAGGAGAAGGCGTAGTGAAGGAAAAAGGAACGGTTAAGTGGTTCAATGCCGCGAAAGGCTATGGATTCATCCAGAGGCCAAGCGGCGACGATGTGTTCGTTCATTTTTCTGCGATCCAGGCCAACGGCTATCGCTCCCTGGAGGAAGGCGCGGAAGTGGAATTCGAGGTCAAGCAGGGGCCCAAAGGCCTGCAGGCTGAGAACGTGATGAGGCTCTGAAAGAGAGCCAACCGGATTACGTGGCGAGGGGACCCCGGATCGGGGTCCCCTTTCCTCTTTTGGAGGCCGATGCCGGACCGGTTAGGCCCGGCGCCGGGATCGCGCCGCCTGCCGCTCTAAACCACGGGCTGGTGCAGCAGCGTGTCACCGGAGAGATCGGCCGGATCGGCATAGGCTTGCAGCGTATCCAGCGATTCGAGAACGCGCTCGAGAAGGCTGTCCGTCTGCGAGACCGTGGTCTTTAAGACATCGATCGAATGCGCCTGGGTGGTCAGACGCTCGTCCAGGGACGTCATGGTCTTGGTCAGCAATTGCTCCATGGCCGCGACGATTTCGGAGGTCGAAGGGACTTCCGCCAGCTTGGCAGTATGCTCTTCCAGGCGAGCTTCGATCTGGGTGAACCGCTCGGCATGGGCCGATTCGCGGGACGCCAGGCGGGCTTCCAGGCTCGCTAGCGCGCTTTGGAGGTCCTGCGTGGCCGCCGGGTCCGAGGTGCCGCGCTCCTTTCGGGAGCTGGTCAAAGCGCCCGCGGCAATTCCCGCCAGGAAAATTGCGACGCGAGGGATATACGTAAGAACTCGTGACATGGGTGATTTCCTTATAGCGCGATACCGGAAGTCCTTTCAATCCTAAGCATAGATAGCAAGGTACTAGGTACGTACTCCCATTGCAGCATACTCAGTATACTGGCATTCTGTCCTAGGAAAGATCCTTCACGACTGGAGATATCAGGTTGGCCCACGGTTTGGAAACCAGGCCCGCCCCCGAAGGTCCGGTCGCCTATCCATTGCTTCTGGAATGCGATCTGCGCGGTCACGTGCTTTGGATGAGCGAGCGTGCGCGCTCGGTACTCGGGGTAGCGGACAACCTGGTTCAAATTATCGTACACGAATCCCGTGGCGGCAAGCCCACCCCGGCGGTCTCCCCCCGGGCGCTGTGCTTCTCGTGCCTCCTGGCTACCAACCGATGGGCCGTCATCAGCGTTCGCCCGGAGGTGGAAGCTCAGGACCTCCCGGAGATCCGCAACCTGCTGGGCGTGCATGGCAGGCTCTTGCGGCACTGCTTCGAACTTCAGACGATCGAACGTAACCTCTTTCATATCATCCGTGGACGCCGTCCCGGGGGCGGCGGACGCGCGGCCGTGCGGCAGATCGAGCTGGACCGCCAGCGCCTGGGCCGCGAACTGCACACCGGGGTGGGCCAGATGCTGGCCGCCATCCGGCTTCAACTGGAACTCCTTACCCCGCAAATCAGCAATCCACCGGCCCCGGTCGCCGCGGCCCTGGAGCGCATCTCAACCCTGGCAGGCGACGCGCTGGACCAGGTGCGCAACATCTCGCACCGGCTGCATCCGCCCGAATGGCAGCGCCTGAGCCTGGAATCGGCGCTTCAGCAGTTATGGGATATTAGTGGAATCCCTCAGAAATACCAGGTATCCTTACATATTCAGCCGTTGCCGCAAGAGCCGGGCTTGGAAACTAAGGTTCTTATGTATCGCGCGGCCCAAGAGGCGCTCTCCAATCTGATCCGCCACTCGCGGGCCACCCGTATCGAGATGGCACTCGAAGCCTCGCCGGGCGGCGTAAAACTAACCATTCAGGATAATGGTGTGGGTTTCGACGTGGCCCGCATGTTCTCCGCGCCGGCCAGCGTGGCCGGCGGTATAGGCCTCCGCTCCATCCGCGATCAAGCGGAGGTGCTGGGGGGCAGACTCGCGATTCACAGCAGTACGGCCGGCACACGCGTGGAAGTTTCCGCGCCCTGGTCGACGGAGGAACGGTGATGGCCGACGGGGAGACGAAAGTAATGGAGAGTCAACCGATTACGGCAATACTGGCCGACGACCATGCCATCGTCCGGCAGGGCATCGCTTCGCTGTGCGCGACCAACGGAATTGTCATTCTGGGACAGTGCTCGGACGGCGGCACGGCGCTCGAAATGATCCGCGAGCTGAAGCCGGATTTCGGCATCCTGGACCTGCACATGATCGGCATGTCGGGCGTGGAAGTCATCCGCCAGGTGCGGGCGGCCGGCCTGCCGGTCAAACTGATGATCCTCTCCATCAGCCGCGAAGATAACACGGTCATGGAAGCGCTGCGGGCGGGCGCCGACGCGTACCTGCTAAAGGACGGCCCGGCGCGCCACCTGTTCGACGCCATTAACTACGTGCGCGACGGCGGCGTCTACGTGTCGCCGCTGCTGCGCGGCATAGGCCTGTTCCCGGGGGCTGAAAAAACCGTGTCCCAGGATCCGATGGCCAGCCTCAGCCCGCGCGAAATGGAGGTCTTCTCTTATCTCGTAAAGGGTTTGCGCGCCAAAGACATCGCGGAACTCCTGGAGATCAGCCCCAAGACCGTGGATACTTATCGCGCCAGCCTGATGCGCAAGCTGAACGTGCACGATCTGGTGAGCTTGGTGAAGTTCGCGATCGAACGCAACCTTACGAGCACTTCCGTCGACCATTGATCGCGACGCAGGGGGCCCCGCGGAATTCGCGGATTCGTTCGTAATCCTCGAGCGACTGGATCAGCTTATCGACCGCGGACCGGCGTTCATATAAGCGTTGGAGAGCCCGCGAGCGGATGGTATCCATCGAGAGCAGGCGAATCCGTTCCTCGGTATCGGGGGCTGGAAGGGAAGTTGGCATCAGCGGCATCAGTTTTTTCCTATTCAGATATTCAGCAGTTTCCCTAAAAAAGTAGGATACGTATTATTCAATCCTATTTCAAGAGAAAATCTGACAAAAGTTAGGAATTGTCTGATTTTTTTTAAATATTCATTCTATCTAACTTGCGTTACGACGGAATTCGCGTAGCATCAGGGGCGCTATGATTAAATAAGCTCTGTATTTACATACTCTTGCAAGATCGGCTTGAGTTTTGGGTGCAGGACGAGGCTTTTACTTAGCTCGCGGCCAATCAAGGCCGTGCCACCGCCAAGCTGGCTGATTTCTCCGCTGCCGATCCCAGGGTTTGCCAAATCTCGACGCTCAGCGCACGTACTACGTGTACTACTCTTCGCAATTGGCTTAGTGTCGCGTTTCACGACAGCACTGGTGGGATATCCTCCACGGATTCAAAAAATATCTTTACTTTACGTTGCAGATCCAGCTAAGTTTGGACTGGTGTACCACCGTCAAAATGTGCACCGTACCCGCATTGTGAAGCTATACTATTGGAAACAAGCCGGCAAACAGAAATAAGACCATGAACGATTCGCTCGAGCTAGCGCACAATTCGAGCGCGCGTGTCCTATCGACGGCGCGCCTGTCGGGAAGTCTAGTGGTGGCGTTGCTCTTCACCTTATCTTATGCGGGCGCCCAGAGCCAGCCGGGTGCCACGGGCCAGGCTGCGCCAGCGGCCCAGCCACCGGCGGCCGCCGCGAAGCGGGCGGAGTACGTCGGCTCGCAAGTATGCCAGGGGTGCCACGAGGATATCTTCAACGCCTTCCAGAAGAATCCACATCACGCGGTGGAGACCGGCAAGAAGTACAAGTTCGAAACCAAGGCCTGTGAATCGTGTCACGGCCCGGGCAGCATCCACGCCGATTCGGCTTCGGCGGCGGATATCCGCAACCCGGCCAAGATGCGGGCGGGCCCGGCCGATGCGGTCTGTTTGACCTGCCATCTGAACCAGCCCACCCACGTCGGGCGGATCAACAGCAGCCACGTCAAGAACCAGGTGGCCTGCGTCGAGTGCCACTCGATTCACAAGAACGGGCCGGAGGGTCTGGTGCCGCGCAAAACCGCGGATATCAATGCTCAGTGCGCCCGCTGTCATCAGGATGTGTGGGCCAGCTTCCAGCGCCCCTACAAGCACCGCCTGCCGGAAGGCGAAATGTCGTGCGTGGATTGCCACAATCCGCACGGCGGCCTGACGGCGCGCTCCTTCCAAAACTTACGGGCTAACGATCCGGGATGCTTCAAGTGCCACGGCGATCTGGCCGGGCCGTTCACCTACGAGCATCCGCCGGTGCGCATGGAGGGCTGCGTGGCCTGCCATGAGCCGCACGGCTCGGCCAATCCCAGAATGCTGACGCGCGCGCAGGTGGGTTTCGTATGCATGGAATGCCACTCGAATCTGCCCACGCCCACGCCGCCGGCCAACGGAACTCTGGGCTCGGTGGCTCCCGCGTTCCATAATCTCAACGATCCGCGTTTCCGCAACTGCAACGTGTGCCACCAGAAGATACACGGGTCTTATATCAATCGGGCGCTACTCAGATGAGATACCTACTGGCTCTACTACTGATGGTTCCGGCCCTGGCCCAGGAACCGCAGCCGGCTCAGCCCGCGCCGAATACCCAGGCTCCGGCGGCCGCCGCTCCGGCATCGGCCGCACCCACGGCGGCTCCAGCGGCGCCGGCCGCGGCGGAAGGAACCACGTCTCCCGTGCCCGCGGGCGGCGAGTGGTTCACCGGCAGCATCGACCTGGGATATCTCTTCGTGACCCACGGCGGCAATTTCCAGGAATACCGCAGTGTCATCGACCAGTTGCAGCGGCCCGAACTGGTGGGCCTGAACTTCACCATCGTCGATCCCAAGAAGCGGCTCTTCGACCGCCTGGATGCGCAGGCTTACGGCTGGGGCAGCGAACTCTATAACGCGGCCCGCGTGGATGCCAGCAAGCGGGGCGTCTACAACTTCACGGCGGATTACCGCAACATGGCGTTCTTCGATGCCGTGCCCTCTTTCGCCAACTCCTTCGCGTCGGCCGGCTTCAACGAGCAGACCTTCGACGAGCGGCGGCGCTCCGCGTCGATTGACCTGGACCTTTTCCCCACGAGCCACATACGTCCCTTCCTGGGCTACAACCATAACTCCGGCAGCGGCAACGGGATCGAGACCTGGGTGCCCAGCTCGAGCGACGAGTTCGCCGTGCCCACCTCGCTCAGCGACAGCACCGAAAATTACCGCGGCGGCGTGCACCTCGAATTCAGCCGCTTCCACGTGACCCTGGAGCAGGGCGGCACGACGTTCAAAGAGAACGACGCGGTGAATTATAGCGGCGTGAATCCGGGCGACACCACGGCCACCATTCTGGGCCAGACGCTGGGCTTCACCGGTCTCCAGCAGGCCTACGGGATCCGCGGCAGCAGCATTTACAGCAAGGTTCTGCTCACGGCCAACCCGCTCCCCTGGCTGGATATTTTCGGCCAGTTCCTATACAGCGAGCCGAAAATCGACGTTCACTACAGCAACATCGCCAACGGCAGCTTCGTCAACCTGGCCACGCTGCTGGTCTACAGCACCCAGAGCGACCTGGGAACCGGCTCGGCCAATCAGCCGCACGTCACCGCCAACCTGGGGTTCGAGATGCGGCCCATACGGCGCATGCGCATCATCGAATCGTGGATGACCGACCGTATGCACGATGCGGCCTCGCCATACGTGCTGGAGGCCCTGTACCTGCAGAACCCTCAGACGCTGGCGTCTTCGACCGTGAGCGCGCTGAACTACGCGCAGGTCGTCAACTACAACCAGAACCAGCTCGACATCATGTACGACCTCGGCAAGGTGAGCTTGCGGGGCGGCTATCGCTACGTGTGGGGCGATTCGACCGTGCTGGGCAGCTCGCTCAGCCAGACCGGCCTGCTGGAATCGGGCGCGCTGCACCGCAACGTGGCCTTGGCCGGATTGACCTACCGGGCATTCCAGAAGCTGACGGTGAACCTGGATTACGAAGGCTCTTCGAGCGACCACATCTATTTCCGCACCAGCCTTAACGATTACCAGCGGGGCCGCGTGCGGGCGCGTTACCAGCTCGCCAATTCGCTCTCCGTGCAGGCGCGCTTCCAGGTGCTCGACAACCAGAACCCGGCGTCCGACATCCGCTACGATTTCCTGAGCCGCGATAATTCACTTTCCATCTTCTGGTCGCCGGCGGGCCTCAAGCGCATCACCGTGACCGGCGAGTACGACCGCTCCACGATGCACTCGAATATCGATTTCCTCCTGCTGCCGTTCTACGCGCAGGCCGTATCGGCCTACCGCGACAACGCGCACGCCGCCACTTCGGCTATCGACGTGGCTCTGCCGGGTTATTCCGGGCTGGCTCCCAAGCTGACCGTGGGCGGCTCGCTGGTGATCACCTCGGGCAGCCGGCCGACGCAGTTCTACCAGCCTCTGGCGCGGCTTTCGCTTCCTCTCCAAAAGCACATATACTGGAACACCGAGTGGCAATACTATGGGTACGCGGAGAATTTCTACCTTTACGAGGGGTTCCGCACACACACGTTCCTGACGAGTTTGCGTTTCATCAGATAATACGGAGGGGGAGTTATGGGGAGGGTTCGTTGGGCCGCCGTGGGGGCGCTCTGCGTTGGTAGCGCGGCGGCTGCCAGCATCGTGCCGGGCGACGCGCGGCGCGGCGAGGAATTGTTCAAGAGCGAGCAGTGCATCCAGTGCCACAGCCTGAACGGGCATGGCGGCGGCACGGCTGCGGATTTGGGGAAGACGCTCGACCGTAACTTCACTCCGGCGGCGATGGCCAGCCTGATGTGGAACCACGGGCCGGATATGTGGGCCGCCATGCGCAAGCAGGGCATCGTGAAGGCCGAGCTGAGCGCCGGTTCGGCGGCCGACCTGTTCGCCTATTTCGTCTCGGCGCGCTACTTCGATCAGCCGGGCGATGCGGCGCGCGGTAAGCAGGCCTTCGCCGCCAAGCATTGCGCCGAGTGCCATGGCATCGTGAATTCGAGCCTGGCGGGCGCGCCTCCGGTGGCGCGCTGGGAATCGCTGGCCGACCCGGTGGTGCTGGTGCAGCAGATGTGGAACCACGGCACGCGCATGCGCCAGGAGTTCGCCGGCAAGAAGCTGGCCTGGACACCGCTGACGGCCCAGGAGCTGACGGACATGCTGGTCTACCTGCAAAATCTGCCGGAGACTCGCGCGACCCCGCGCACCTTCAGCTTCACGCCCTCCGATGCCGGCCAGGCGCTCTTCCAATCCAAGGGCTGCGCCGGCTGCCACGTCGGAAAGATGGCGCTCGAGAGCCGCCTGCACAACCAGAGCCTCACCGAGATCGCCGTGGACATGTGGAACCACGAGCCGGATATGAAGCAGCCGCCTCCCGCGCTGACGCAGGATGAGATGCGGCAGATCGTCGGCTATATCTGGGCGCGCCAGTACTTCAGCGGCGATGGCAATGCCGAGCGCGGCAAACGGGTCTTCGCGGCAGAGAAGTGCGCCGCCTGCCACGAGAGCGGCACGGGCGGCGCGCCTAAGCTGGCCAAGGGCAAGGACGCCTATACCGATATCACCGTCGTCTCGGCGCTGTGGGATCACGGCCCGCGTATGCTGGAGCTGATGAACGAGCAGAAGCTCGCATGGCCGCGCTTCACCGCGCGCCAGATGTCGGACCTGATCGCCTATCTGAACTCGCTCTAGCCATCGCCCATGAGCGCGCTGGAATTCTCCGTGATCGTCTTTGCGGTCTCGGCCGTGGCCGGTTTTCTGGGCTCGCTCACCGGATTGGGCGGCGGAGTGGTGGTCACGCCGGTTCTGACGCTCATGCTGGGCGTGGACCTGCACTACGCCATGGGCGCGACGCTGGTCTCGGTGATCGCCACCTCCTCCGGCGCGGCGGCGGCCTATGTCCGGGAAGGCTTCTCGAACCTGCGTGTGGGAATGTTCCTGGAGATCGCCACCACGGTGGGCGCGGTGGCCGGCGCGCATCTCACCCGCGTGGTGCCGGCCTCGGCGCTGGCCGTGATCTTCGGCCTGGTGCTGGCCTATTCGGCGTGGGTCTCGTGGCATCCCCCCAAGGAGGGCGACGGCAGCGCGCCCGATCCCCTGGCCGCGCGCCTGAAACTGGATGGCGATTACCCCGGCCCGCGAGGCCGCATTCACTACCGCGTCGCGCGCGTGAAGGCGGGGCTCTCGATGATGTTCGGCGCGGGGTTGCTCTCGGGGCTGCTGGGCATCGGCTCGGGCGCCATGAAGGTGATCGCCATGGATCGGTTCATGCGCATCCCTTTCAAGGTTTCCACCACCACCAGCAACTTCATGATCGGCGTCACGGCGGCGGCCAGCGCGGGAGTCTACCTGAGCCGCGGCTACATTCAGCCGGCGCTGGCCATGCCGGTGATGCTGGGCGTGCTGGCGGGGTCGCTCGTAGGCGCGCGGCAACTGATGGGCGCCCGCACGCGCGTGCTGCGCGCGGTTTTCGCGGTGGTGGTGGGGCTGCTGGCCTTGGAGATGATTTACAACGGCCTCTCGGGAGGATTGCGATGACCGACCGGGAACTGGAGTTGACTGTCGGCAAGCTCCTGCGCACGGGCGTGTCGCTGGCCGCGGCGGTGGTACTGGCGGGCGGAGTCTGGTACCTGGCGACGAACGGCGCAGCGCAGGTGGACTACCGCCATTTCACTCCGGGGATGCACCGGCTGCTGGCGATCGGTACGCTTCCGCCCGCCGAAGTGGCCATTCAGATCGGCCTGCTGCTGCTGATCGCCACCCCGATTGCGCGGGTGGCCTTCGCGCTGGTGGCCTTCGCCCTGGAACATGACCGCCTGTATGTGTTTTTTACGCTGGCGGTGCTCGTGGTGCTGCTCTTCAGCATCGGCACGAGCTGGCTGTAGGGAGCGGGGGGCGCATTACGAATCCACCGATCCAACCGCTCCCGAGGCGAGGTAAAATCAATTTCGTGCACGGATGTTTCTGGCATCGGCACGGCACAAGCTGCCAACCCACGCGGCGGTCCGAACTCGCCGCTAGTTTCCGGGGGCCGACAGATGTTTGACGTCCTGGTCGTCGGGCAACTCTATTCGAACGAGGAGATCTTCAAGTCTCTCAAAGTGTCGAACGCCGGCGGTATCCGCCTGTCGCTTCAGGATCGAGTAGTCGTGCGAGTGGTTGTTATGACCTCCGTTCAGGGCTTGCACGGCGCTGGAGAGAACCCGTACCAAGACAGGCTGGAGGCCGGCATCTTGACCTATACTGCGGCAGGTAAAACTGGTCAGCAAACGCTTGCCGGGGCGAACAACCGCTTGATCGAGCAAGCAACGTTCAATTTCCCGATACACGGATTTGTTTTGGTCGCCAGCAGGAGGGATACGACCGTCGGACCGAAGCGTTGGAAATACCTGGGATTACTCGAGTACCTTCGTCATTACCCGGACACGCAGCTCGACGCAGATGGTAAGGTTCGCAAGGTCTGGCTCTTCGAATTCAAGATTCATCAAGAGCCGCAGGTCTTACCCCTAGCTGATGAGGCGGCCATTTCGAGCGAAGTACTGGTCGATTCGAGGCGCCACAGCGGCAGACATCGGGACGATGACGAGATTCTAGAGCAACGCGACAATCAACAGGCAGCGGACTTCGAAAGTATTGAGCGGGTTCGTGGCAGGCTGCTGGCGATGGAGCCAAGGCGTTTTGAGTTTTTTGTCAAGGATCTACTCCTACACTGTGGGTACTCAGACGTATGCGTAACCAAATTTAGCGCCGACGGTGGCGTTGACGTAAACGCCAGAGCCGGAGGACGCATTTGGATCTTCGAGGACACGTTAGTCCAGGTGCAGGCAAAGCGCTGGCTGCACTCTGTCGGCCGCAAAGAGGTCGCCGAACTGCGTGGAAGCCTGCAGCAATTCGCCAAGGGCGCTGTCATCACGACCAGCCATTTCTCAAGGGCAGCCATAAATGAGGCTGGCGAAGATGGCAAGAGCCCGATTGCTCTCGTCGACGGATTTCGGCTATCCAGAGTTGTGATAGAGGAGAAGTTTCGCTTGGCGACGTAATACGCTGCTCTCAAGCACCAGCAGCCAAAACATTATGAGCGGGCCCCCGGCGCTTAATCGAAGGGGCCGTTTGGAGACAACTCATGAGCAGCGACGATCCCATTAACAGCAGTGAGACAGTGGAGAGCGAAGGGAACAGCGACGACTGGTACCGCGAACGCGCCAAGGAGCTTTATGGCGTCGAAGGCGAGATCGAAGTGGATAGTAACGCGCAAATCTCCAGAGGTGACGATGCCGGAGCCTATGTGGAGGCGTGGGTTTGGGTTCCGGATGACGAGGACCCGCCGGACGAGTAGCCTCGCGGCCCCTCGAAGTTTGATAATCGGCCTGCTGAGCAGCGAAGAGGTCAACTCGATCGAGGGGGGACAACGGGTCTACAAGCTTAATCATCGGGGTCGCGGTTTTAATCGGCAAGGCCGATAGCCTCAAGAGGCGACCTGGCGAGCACCGGCCCAAGATCAGCGGGCGTCTCAACATCGATGTCGCCGAGATGGGTTTCAAGTGCCTCTTCGTCCATCGGAACTGGACGACGCTAGCTCCCGAGGACTCGTTCATCAAGTACTATCGTAAGTCTGGCGAGGGTGAGTGCGCCTCGGAACGGCAACGGCTTCGACACGCGCGACCCGGCAGGGAACGGGAGACGACGAACAAGGCCCCGGATGGCGTCGATGCTCACTATCTGATCCGGCAGGACTGGACATGCGACTGGATCAAGGCCGGTGAGCGTAAAGCGGCCGAGCCGCTGAAGGCCATCAAGGGGGACTGCCCTATTTGCTGCGGTACTAGACCGCGACGAAGAGGCCCCATGCCGACCATACGGGCCTGACCATCACGGTCTCACAGGGGCGGCATGAACGCTCGCGATTCGACGAACCGTTGCCCAGGCGCTTCCCGGATGGCAGGCGACCGCGTTCCCCAGCCACATGATCTTGTACACGGAGCATCGGACCTACACCCACGGGCAGGTTATCTGGCCGCCTGACTGAAGTAGGCTAGTGGTCTGCGGCAAGCAGATCAACGATTATCCAACACTGCGCGTGCGCGC
>CAYRWE010000025.1:0-32726 GCA_964427655.1 uncultured Solibacteraceae bacterium
CGCCGACGCCAGCCTTTTCAGGGCTGCGCTCTACCAGCTGAGCTACCTGGCCGGGAATTCATAGTCTACCAGTCCTATACCACTCGCTGCAAATGCCAATCTCACTGGACCCCACGACTTGCAATGGCCACTTGCCTGAACCGACTCTCTTGCGGCTGCCATCAACCCCGCCGGCGGGAAAGCTCCACACCCGCGTAAACCGGCACGGGAGGCAGCGGGAGACTGGTTCCTCCGTTCTCCGGCACCGTCTCGATGGCCACAGGTCCCGTCGCGCCCAAACTCCACAAGCGAGCCGACGCGTACTTGCCGGGCACCCAGGCCGTGGCCAGGTCGTTCGGAAACCGGATGGCAAAACTGGTGATCTGCACCACCTCCGTGTCGCCGTCGCGCGAGGCCGTGACGCTCGAGAGAAACGCCGAAAGATTGAAAAAACGCGCCACATCGTAGGCGCGGCCCAAGAGCATATGGGTATCGCGCGCCACCATGAACGGGTCCGGCGTGGCGTCCTTACACAGCGCCAGCCGGCCTTTGCCCATCCGCCGCAGATCCACCCGTGGATGCTCCAAACCGGTCGGCACCGAACCGGCCGTGCTCCATGAGGACCTGACCAGAAGCAATCCACCGTCTCGAACGAAGGCCGTCAGCGTGCTTTCCAGCGCCGGCGCGGGAGGCCCGTCGTCCAGCGCGATCAGGGCACGGAAACCGGCCAGCGATGCCGCGTCGACTTTCGACTTCTCCAGAATTCGATATCCCAGGTTGCGGCGCCCCAACAAGTTCAGCAGCTCCCCGCCCGAAGTTTCATTGGGTCCCTCGAAATCTGAGACGACTCCCACCACCCCGACCGGGTCCAGGCCGTTCCAGCGCCGGCGCTGCTCGAATGAGCGGACGGCTCCGGCAATCGCTTTCCAATCCGCCTGAGCTTTGGCATCGCCGCGCCGCAGACGGGCCCCCATATCGGCGTCCAGCGAGACTACCCAGCGGCCGCCGTTCGCGCCCGCATCCGCGATGGCGCGAAGGTACGCATCCAGTAGGACCACCTTCGGCGCCTTGGGCGGCTCGAATAATAGCCAGACTACCTTCTCCGGAGCGCGAGCCTTCGCCAAGCGGAGAAACCAACCGTTCGAGTCGATCCATGGATTGGCTGTCGGTCCTGAGGGTTCGCCGTCGCCCTGATTGGCGATCCCCGGCCAGACGCAATCCGACGCGATCACCACCGGCTCGGCGGACTTCCAGGGAAGCTTGGCTCCCTCCGCGACGGGCACGCGCGTGGCGCCGGCCGCCAGCGCAGCCGTCTGTGAAGCCGCGCTTCCGACGGCCATGATCGGAAGACCCGCGGCGCGGGCCTTTGCGGCTACGGGCGCAAGAGCGGGGTCCCATTCTATTACCAGACAATTAAAAGGGGTCCCTTCGAGCAACCCCAGCAGCGCAGGCTCAGTCCAGGCGGATGGCCAGCGCAGAGGAATCCAACTGGCGGGCGCAGACATTACGGTTTTCGGTACGATTTTCGGTTCTCAGCTTCTCCCCATGGGCCGTTCGGAATCAGGGCCCGCCGCTTCTCACGCAGCGCCCGGAAATCGAACAGGGCGTCCTTAATGGGCGTCCCGATCACCTCAATCCGGCTGACGTCCGCTGAACCGGCGCCGAGTCGCTCGGCAAGCAGCAGTTTGTTGTCGCAGTTCTCGAAGGGAACCGTGCCCTTGGGGGCGCGTGGATCGTAGTTCATCGCGGCCACCGCCACCGCCGCGGTATTCACCACGTTGGTGCCGATCATCAAGACTCCGGGTTCCACCGCCGTACACCATGGATCGGGAGTCTGCGCCCCAGCCATGGTCTTGATGCCGTCCAGAATGGCCAGGTGCACGGGCCGCGCGGCGGTGAGGTCCGCGATGATTCGCGGCACGCGATAGACGTCGTCGCGCGGCGAAGCAGGATCGATTTCGGGAAGAGCCCCCATGGCGGGCTGCCGCGCTCCCATGTGCAGGATGTCGATGCGGTCGTCGCCAGACACCAGGTCGTTGTCTTGCCACTTACCGGCGCCGTTGCCATATACGGTCAGCGGTGTCAGCCCGAACAGGTTCTTCATCACCGTACTTACGCCTGTGGTGGGGTGGTCTTTGTACTTTGCGATACTGACGAAGACGTCGCAATCCACATAGGAGCGGTTGACGTCGTAAGCCGGAAACAGCAACCCTCCATTGGGAACGGGGATGCGGGCGAACTTCTTGGCCGCGTTGGTGTAGTTCGTATTCTCGAACTCCACGCGCGGCGCCGCACCGATGAAATCCCGCGGATTCCAGTTGGCGTCCAGCATGTGCTCTTCGAACGGATCGGTTTTGGGCGCCGCTGCTCCTTCCACCAGGCGAATGCGATATGCCCCAGCCTTCGCCATCAGATGCATGGTCGCTGCAATCAGGTTCGGATGCGGCCAGTGCGTGTCGCCCAATGGATAATGGCCCAGCCGTACCGTGGGGCCGCCATTGAAATTCAGTTTGATAGCCACCGTCTTGCCCTTGACCATCCGGCCCAAGCCGCCCAGCTTGTCGAAGGCAGCCGCCAGAATCGGGACCAGCTCCGATGCCGCATAGCTCCTGCAGCGGCTGATCGCTACCGGCGCAACCGGAGCTGGAATGGCAAATGCGGGAGCGGGACGGCCCCAAAGCAGACCCGATGCGCCTAGCCCGGCGAGCATCTGCCTTCGTGAAATAGCGTGAGGCATCCTCGGTTCAGTCTACCAGTTATCAAATCGGGGTTGCAGCTATAATTCGATTATCGGGACCGCGGCTCCCCACATAGCTGCTTCGAATTACAATGTGCGGTCACTGGAGGAAGACAAATGTCCGGCAAGTTGATCTTCGTCATGGTCTTTGTAGCGCTGATATGCGCGCTTTCGATAGCCCCTCCGGGCGTAGCTCTGGAACGGCAAGATATCACCTTCAAAGTATTTCAATTTCCCGCCAATTTGAAACCCCGCATAGACGGCAATCCCGACGACTGGAAGATCGTACCCGATGACTATGCCATTACCACGGACCAGTTCATGGATACGGAGCAAGGTCATGGTCTTACCCATGATCCGAAGAAACTGAATGTCAAAATCAAAGTCGGCTGGGTGAAGGGCGAGAACCGCCTCTATTTCCTCTACGAGGGGTATAAGAACTATTGGGATTTCGCCCTCCCGGGCTTGCACAACGATATCTTCGAGGTGGTGGTGGATGGGGATCTGTCGGGCGGTCCGCTCATCGACCAGTATCACCGCGAACTTTTTACACCGGAGATTGTCGGGAAATCGGCGTCCGTACTCGATCCGCGCATCGATCGGGAAACGGCGTCGCGGCAGAACCACGGAGTCACGGCGCAGAATTATCACATCTTCACTCCGCCGGGACCGGGTAAGAATTGGGCCATGGAGTGGGGCTGCCCGCAGTACGGGATCGATCCTCCTTATGCCGAGCATGCCTTTAACTACACCTTCAAGCCGGGGGAACCCGGAAAGCTAATCCTGGAATTTTATATCACTCCGTTCGACTACTCCGGTTGCGAAGGTCCGTGGCGGGCGCTCGAAACCAACCTGACGGAGAACAAACTAATCGGGATGGGCTTGGGACTGATCGATTGGGAAGGCGCGAACACGCGCCAGCGCTACGCATTCTGGAACATCTCGCACCAGCAGTTCTGGTACGGCGATGCTTCTCTCCTGGTAGGGTTCCGGCTGATGCCGCTCGAGCCGCAATTCCGCAACACCGTGGAGCCTAAGTACCCCGTGCGTGGCGAAGGCTTCCCCGCGTCCGGCGACGAAGACAGGCGCCCAGCCGCGCAGCGGCCGCCGGCAAAGTAATTGCTTCGACCGGTCGCTTAGTTCTCCGCTTCCCGCTCCGGCTTGAGATCGATAAACGTAGGCCGGGCGGGATCGCCGGCGATCAACTTGCCGTTGACGACCGAAAGCTCTGTCACGTTGATCGCCGTGGTACGCCGCGATACGGGACGAGCGGCGCCGGCCGCGGTCTGAGACGCACTTCCGGAATTGGTCGCCTCAACCCGCGGGCCACCGAAATAGAACCACCACGCGCGGCCGCCGCTGATAACGGCATCTCCGTGCGACCCGATGAGTGTCTCGTCCTGCGGCGTCCAGTGCAGGCAGTCGTCCGAGCTCCATACGCGCATTCCGGTGGCCCAGGTGTCCGCGATAAGCCAGTACTTTCCCTTCCAATGAATCACCTTCGGCCCTTCGCCGTTATGGTCGGTAACGGCATTGCCTTGGGCCTCCCAATGGAATAGATCCGGGCTATTGGCATAGGAGAGCATCATTTGCTTGCGCTCGTCCTTGTACCACATGCGCCACCCGCCGCCGGGAAGCTGAATCACACAGGGATCGATCACCCGATCGGATTTCAAATCCAGCGGACCTACGGTCGTCCATTTAACCCCGTCTTTGCTGGTCAGGTGCACGATCTCGCGCGGGT
Source organism: uncultured Solibacteraceae bacterium (assembly GCA_964427655.1). Classification (GTDB taxonomy): domain Bacteria; phylum Acidobacteriota; class Terriglobia; order Bryobacterales; family Bryobacteraceae; genus CAVQNQ01. The sequence continues at coordinate 4,461 of CAYRWE010000025.1, forward strand.
GATTCCAGTCGTTGAAAATGCCGGGCACGAAGGTAAGAAACATGTGGTAAGTACCGTCGTTCCAGATCACCTCGGGCGCCCGGTAAGTATAGTCGTTAGGATGTACGTCCTTGCCATAGCCTATGTCCGCGACGCCGCGGTAAGTCCAGGTTGCGCCCCCATCGGACGATTCGGCCATTCCGATGTTAGACCCGTGAATCCAGGTAACACCGGGAGCGTCGGCGGCGGTGGCGCGGCGGGCCGTGTAGTACATGAACCACTTATTGCGCTCTGCGATGTAGCAAATCACCGGGTCTGTGGGCGCATCGAACACCGGATCGCGATAGAGCGGTCTGGGCGCGGCTTTGCCGGCCGGCGTCGAGATCGGCGGCTGACCCTGTGCGGGAACCAGACCGACGAATGTGCCTAACAGCGCACCTAAGAACGTTCCCAATCCGAGACTCCCGATTTTCATTTGTTCAGCTCCCTTGTAGCGGCCTGCGACAAACTATGCAAATATAGCGCCGGCAGCTCATGCTCCATGATAAATTGATCAGCGAGGCAATCCTAATGATTCTGCCGAAATCGTTCGCCCGGCTCGCGCTACTCCTGTCCGGAACCGCCTTGCTCGTGCTCGCGCAGAGCAAGCCAATCCCGCAGTTGGTCAAGAAAGGGAGCCAGTATAGTCTGCAGGTCGATGGCAAGCCCTTTATCATTCTCGGAGGGCAGGTGAATAATCCCACCGCCTTCCCCGACCGTATGCAGCGGGCCTGGCCCAAGTTCAAGGCGCTGCATGCCAACACCATCGAGTTTCCCGTTTACTGGGACTCCATCGAGCCCGAGGAAGGGCGCTTCGATTTCAGCGGCGTCGACGAGATCCTGCGCGGCCTTCGCCAGCAGAATCTCAGAGCCATCCTGCTGTGGTTCGGCACCTGGAAAAACGGCGCCATGGATTATACTCCCGGCTGGGTCAAATCCAACCCGGCGCGATTCGCCAGAGTGATCGATTCCGGCGGCAAACCCATCCGCGTGCTTTCGCCGCACGGGCAGGCCACCTTCGAGGCGGACAAAGCGGCTTACACCGCGCTCATGCGGCACCTCCGCGATTTCGACCAGGCCGACCGCACCGTGATCCTGATGCAGGTGGAAAACGAGTCGGGCCTGCTTGGTAGCGTTCGCGACTACTCGCCGGCGGCCACCAAGCTATATAACGGCCCCGTGCCCTCGACGCTCGTCTCCGCGCTCAAGAAACAGCCGGGCACGTGGAAGGAAGTCTTCGGCGCGCGCCTCGGTGAAGAGTACTTCACGGCCTACTATCTTTCCAGTTACATCGACGCCATCGCCAAAGCGGGCAAGGAAATATACCCGTTACCGGCCTATGTCAATGTTTGGATGGGCGGCGACAATACCAATGACAACTTCGACGTGTGGGATCAGCCCGGCGAAGGTTACCCGAGCGGCGGCCCCGTCACGCATATGATCGACCTTTGGAAAGCCAGCGCGCCGGATATCGACGTGATCGGCCCGGATATCTATCACCAGTCGCCGATCATCTATCGCAAGATTCTCTCTAGCTACCACCGCCCCGATAACCCGTTGATGGTCGTCGAGACCGGCGGCGGCATGAATTTCGCCCGTGATATGTTTCTCGCCATCGCCGAGCATTCCGCCATCGGCTTCACTCCCTACGGAGTAGATAGCGGCGCGCCCACCGCCGAGATCAGCCCGCAGTTCGCCGATCACGCCGCGAACTTCCGCGTCATCGGCTCTGCTGTGCCCGTAATCGCCGGCTTACAGGCAGCCGGGAAGCTGCAGTGCGCCGTCGAAGAAGAGGCCATCCGCAGCAGCACGCTCAAGTTCGATAATTACGACATCCTTGTCAGTTTCCGTCCCTCGATGAGAGCCTCCGGATTGGTCCCCGCGTCCACCGGTCCGCAACAACCCTCCGGACGCGTGATGGTCGGCCAGTTGGGGCCCGACGAATTTCTGATCATGGGCTTCGATGCAGCCCTCGATTTCCGACCCGCCTGGGGATCTTCGTTCACCGGCGCCCAGTTCGTCCAGGTGGAAGAAGGTGTCTACGAAGACGGCGTTTGGAAGCGGACGGAAATTCGCAATGGAGATTTCAGCACGCGCGGTGTCGTGTTGCCGGGCACGGGAGCCATGGTGCGTGTCAAAGCGGTGCGTTACTAACTCGAGGCGATTCGATGAAGCCACTCTTGATTCTGTTCCTGCTCCTTTCAAGCGCCATAGCTGACGCTCAAACCAAGAGGCTGACCTTCGAGGGATCGCAGGCGGTTCAGAAGTTTACTCTCAAAGATCTCGGTCCCGACTTTCCTTCGGATTGGTCCGGTTTCGGATATCTCATGATGGAAATGCGCTGCTCCACTCCGCAGCGTTTTCACCTGATTATCCAGGATGAATCCGGCGTCCGCCGCATCGGCTTTCAGCCCTTCGGACAGAACGTATGGTTCCGGGCGGCGGTTCCGCTCAAGATCTTCAAGGGGCGCGACCAATCCGGTTTCGACCTGGCGTCCGCCACCAATCGCCCCTTCCATTCCTACTGGATCTCGGTCTGGGGGCCTTTCGGTCCCATCAATAACGTGCGGGCACTGGCGTTCATGATGGATTACCCGCTCAATCATCCGGTGGTCGAGATTCGCTCCATCCGGCTCGCCAACGAGGACCCCGGCTCCGAGATTCTGGAGAAGCTTCCGGTGATCGATGAATTCGGGCAATGGGCCCACGCGGATTGGCCGCGCAAGATCAAGAGCCTCGAACAGCTCAAGGGGGACTGGGCGGCCGAAGAGAAGAGTTTCACGCCCGGCGCCTTCGGCTACTGTAAGTACCGCGGCTATCAATCGACCAACGTCAAGGCTACTGGCTTCTTTCGCGTGGAGCAGATCGCGGGTAAGTGGTGGTTTGTGGATCCCGATGGCCACCTCTACCTTTCCATGGCCGTGCCGGGTATGGCGGGCGGCGGCGCCGAGACCAATCCGGCCGGCCGCGAGGCTTACTATAAGGCGCTCCCGCCGTCCGAAGTTACCGGCAATAGTGCGGCGAGCTCCGGAGGTACGCGGATGGCTGGATTCCGCGCCTGGAACCTGTTCCGCCGCTACGGTGCGGATTGGCCGTCCAAAGCCGCCGATATGGAATTGCGACGCGCCGAAGGCTGGGGCTTGACCAGCATTGTCGAGCGCGGCATGGAGACCGAGCAGCGCGTACCCTATCTCGCGTACTTCAATACGCTCCCGCGCGGCAGCGCCGCTCAGATCGCGATCAACCTGGGAATGCCGGATGTTTACTCGCCGGAATTCGCCCAGTACTTGGAAGAAAGCGCTAAAGCTCAGCTCGCGCCACGCAAGGACGATCCCTGGCTGGTCGGTTACTTCATCGGCAACGAGCCGCCCTGGCCGCGCCGCGAGTCGGAAGTAGTCGATATGTATCTGGCCGGTCCGCCCACCGCCATGCAAAGCGAAATGAAGCGCTTTCTTGCGCAGGGAGACACCCCCGAACGGCGCCGCCAGTTCGTGGTCGCGGCGTTCGATAAGTATCTCGCCATGGTGGCCGCCGCATTCAAGAAGTACGACCCCAATCACCTCAATCTGGGCATTCGCTTTGGCGGCAACCCTCCCGACTACATTTCCAAGGCCGCGCATGTCTTCGATGTTTATAGCTTGAATACCTACGAGTACGAACCTACCAGGCAGGTGAGGACCGCGTACGAGCTTTCCGGGCGCCCGGTGATTATCGGCGAGTTTCATTTCGGCGTTCCCGCGGATGGCCTCGGCGCGGGCCTGGTTCAGGTGCGCGACCAGAAGGAGCGCGGAGTAGCCTATCGCTACTATTTGGAGCAGGCGGCGGCGCTGCCCGGTTTCATCGGCGCGGGTTACTTCACCGGTATCGACGAATCCGTCACCGGACGCAACGATGGCGAGAACTATAACATCGGCTTTTTGGATGTTACCGACCGCGCCTATCCCGATATCGTCTCAGCCGCCAAGGAGACCTTCAAACGGCTGCTGGATGTTCACTCCGGTAAGATCCAGCCCTTCAGTCAAAGGCCTAAGGCGTCGGACGCCGGTACTCCCCAGACGCCCTGGACGGATGAAGACCACGGTTATAAGTTCGATCTGAATTAGCGCAAGGAGTTGCGAATGCAACCAACCGCTCCCTGACGGTCGCGGCTCAGTCCGAGCCGCGACTGTCAGGGAGCGGTCTTCGGCTTAATTCCACTGGAGCTTCACGCGGAACATGGCGCCTTCTTTTGGCAGCGTCACTCCGCGCGCGGGAGCGGTCGCCGGCAGGGGCTGAGTCGCCGACCACACGCCGTCTTTGTACATCCCTTCTTCGATCGATACGAACTTGCCTTCCTTGTGGCCCGAGGTAGCGGACGGCCGGAAGTCGACAGTCGTATCGAACCCCAGAATCAGGAACTCATCCGGCTGCAATTGAGCGAGTATGACGCGACCGGAGGGGATCGCGGGAGGTCCTTTGGGCTCGGCCCAACTGGGTTGTTTGGCCAGCGCCGGAGGGAACATCGCCAGCACGTCCCAGCGGTCGAAGGAGAGCTCGCGGCCGGGGATGTTTTCCTCTTCGATGGCGGAACGCAGCCGCTTGGTCCCACGCAGATCCATGATAACGGGCGCGGCATTCGACAGCAGGTTGAAATTGGCTGCCATCTCCGCGAACCCGGGGCCGAAGTCGGCGCCGCCGGCGGTAGCGCCGTAATCCTTCATGCCAACGCCGAACTGCGCATACCCGATCGCCGAGAAATCTCCAATGGCCATGAAGCAGAAGCGCGCGAACTCCATCCCGTGCCCGGTTTCCACGACCAGCAGGGGGTTATCGGGGCGCGTGTAGCGCGAGAGGATGGTCCGGTAGATGACGCCGGAACGGTGATAGATATCGGGAGCGATCAGATCGACTGCCGGAGCCGCGGCCTTCCACAAGTTCAGTGTGTGCGATTGCGCGCCGCCGCTCGGATAACTGTCGCCCGGACGGTCGAAGTCATAGAAGCGGTCGTTGGTTCCGGTCCCGCCCATCCACACGTTCACATACATCGGCAGCGGGTAAGCTTCCTTTCCGGCCTGAGTGACCGAGTTGATGTACTTAGCCATGTAGTAAGTTGTGAAAGCTTCGTCGGCGAACTGGCGGCCGAAGCACTCCGTCCAGGTCCCCGGTTTCCGCTTGAGAGCGGTGACGAACTCGTCGGGCACGGGGCCGTTGAACAACTTGTTGGCTTCCGGCGAATGATCGCGCGCGGGGCCCACGATTCCGGGCTCGTTCTCGACCTGCACCAGGATCACGGTCCGATCCTTCTCGTCGATCTCCTTGATATGCTTCAGCAAGACGCCGAAGGCCTTGCGGTCGGCCGCCAGAGTCGCGGCGCCGTGCGGCGACATCGAATTGGAGGCCTTTCCATCCGCATCCACCGCGGTTGGAAAACGCTTTCGGTTAGATGTGATCCAATCGGGAAGATACTGGGATTCGTCGCCTTTCCAGGTGCCGAACCAAAGCACATCGGCCCTCAGACCGTGCGCACGAATGTCGCGGACGATCTGGTCGAACGCGGCGAATTCGAAGTGCCCCTCTTTGGGTTCGATCAGCTTCCACGGGACCGGAAACTCGACGGTGTTGGCGTTGTACGCCTTGAAGCCAGGCAGAACCTTGGTCATCTCTTCCGGGACGAACACCTTGTTGTCGACTTGTCCTCCAAGGAAGAGGAACGGCTTTCCATCGACAATGAAGTTATACCTGGCGCCTTTCTTGGCCAGTTGAGGAATCGGCTTGCTCTGAGCGAGCGCGATGAAAGCCATTGCGGTCAGGAGCAGCGACACTCTTGCGAGCCTGCGCAGCATAGTAAATCTCCTAGTTGTTGATTTCCGGGTAGCGTGAGACTTCCGGCCAGGGCCCGCGACGGAGCGCCGATCCGGTTCGGTTCCCGTTTTCGGGGATGCTAATTGCGTTCAGCATACACCCTTTGGTTCACCGCCTGCAATTCCGTGGGAATCCCCCCCGGTCATACTTTCAGTGCGGCGCGACAGGCAAGCTCGATCCTCTCCAGACGGCTCGGCATACTTTGCTTGCCCGCCGTGAAAAGAGCACAAGTTACCCCTGTGCGGGGCAAACTGCATTACAATGCTTCAAAGCATATGACCACTTCGCACTATCGGTATTTAACCGCCCTTACTCTTGCCGGCGCGCTGGTACTGATGACCGCGTGTACGCAGACTAAGACTACGACCAGCGGTCCTCCCCTTGCCCATTTGGAGAAGAGAGGAGCCGTAACCCACCTCATAGTCAATGGCAAGCCTTACCTGGCCCTGGCGGGTGAGCTGCTGAATAATGCCGCGTCGACGGCCGAAAACGCCCGCCCCGCGTGGCCCAAGCTCGCCAAGGCAAACGTCAATACAGCCCTGGTCGGAGTAGGCTGGGGCTGGACCGAGCCCGAAGAGGGCAAGTTCGACTTCAGCGCCTTGGATGGCGCTCTACGTGACGCCCGAGCCGCCGACCTGCACGTCGTCCTGCTATGGTTCGGAAGCTGGAAGAACGGCACCTCCAGTTACCCTCCCGCCTGGGTGAAACGCAACCCGGATAAGTACCCCGTCGCGCAGGATAAGGACGGCAAGGGCCGGGAGATCCTCTCGACTCTGAGCGCCACTAACCGCGACGCCGACGCTCGCGCCTACGCGGCCGTCATGCGGCACGTTCACGAGGTGGATGGCGCCACCGGCACGGTCATCATGGTCCAGATGGAAAACGAAGTGGGCGTTCTCGGCGACACCCGCGACCGCTCGAAGGAGGCCAATGCGGCTTTCGCCGCGCCGGTTCCCCAGGAACTGACGGATTATCTCCAGAAGAACAAGGGCAACCTGCTGCCCGAAACCCGCAAGCTGTGGGAGTCCGCGGGCGGGAAGACGTCGGGAACCTGGGAAGAGGTTTTTGGCAAGGGCAACAGCACCGACGAGACCTTCATGGCCTGGCACTACGCCACTTACATGAATTACATCGCGGCAATGGGCAAGAAGGAGTACCCGGTGCCGGTGTACGTGAATGCCTGGCTGGTCCAACCCCAGGACAAGAAACCCGGAGACTACCCGAGCGGCGGGCCGCAGTCTCAGAATCACGACATCTGGCGGGCCGGCGCGCCACAGATCGACATCCTTTCCCCGGATATCTACCTGACCAACTTCGCCGAGGTCGCCACGACCTACAGCCGCAACGGCAATCCGCTGTTTATCCCCGAGACCCGCGGCGATCCCGCCAACGCCTTCTATGCTTTCGGCCAGCTCAATGCGCAGATGTTCTCGCCATTCGGCATCGAGGTGCGCGTCAGCGACGAGGGTCCGTTTGCCAAAGCCTATGGCGTGCTCGGCCAGCTCGCGCCGCTGATTCTGGAACATCAGGAAAATGGCACTATCAAGGCCGTGATGGTGGAACCCGGCTCGGCGCCCCAGAAGGTGCAATTGGGGAACTATGTTTTCGACGCCGCCATGGGCCGCGGTTGGGGCGCTCCCCCACCCGTGCCCCCGCCCGCGCCTGCCGCGCCCGGCGGGCAACCGGTGAAGTCCACCGCCGGCGTTCCCGTAACCACGAATCCGTTTGGCCCTCCACCGGCTAAAGGCTACGCCATCATGATTCAGACTGGTCCCGACGATTTCTACGTCGCCGGTTCTAATCTGAACATCAAGCTCGCTTCGACGATTGGGGATAAACCTATGGCCAGTCTCGCCTCAGTTCAGGAGGGCCACTTCGAGAACGGCGCCTGGGTGGTGCAACGCCATCTGGCCGGCGACGACATCGGTATGGGCGGCGATGACCGCGCCAGCCTGAGCCTGCGAGATAACCCCACCATCCTCCGCATTTCTCTATACAGCTACAAGTAGAAATGCCAAAGGGGCCCGGCCGGTTCGGGCCCTGCTTCCCCGATAAAAGCCAGCCTCCGTCGCGTTCAGCCCTATCGCGCCGGCCCGCCAACCGGATGCGTCCGCTGCCGCGGTTCTTCCACCTTGAGAAACTGGTCGGCGGATACGTTGCTAAGTGTTTGCCGCTGGCCGCGCGGCCAGCGGATCTCCACCGAGCGGATCTGCTTCTCGGCGCCGAGCCCGAAGTGCACGCGCTTATCGCTGGACGACATGAAGCCGACGCTCACCGATACGTGGTTGTGCAGCACCCGGCCAGATGCGGTGGTCAACTTCACCTGCGCGCCGATGGCGTCGCGGTTGCTCTCGGTCCCAACCAGTTCGAGCATCAGCCAGTGGTTGCCGTTATCGGCCGAGTTCATCAGGATGCGCGGAGCCTCGTTCAGCGACGTAACCACCAGGTCCGGAAAACCGTCGTTGTTCAAGTCCCCGAAGGCAGAGCCGCGCTGGTAGCCGACGCGCAGAAAATCCGCGCCCATCGCCGCGGACACATCGTGGAAGACGCCCCCGACGTTTTTGAACATGGTGTCGTGCTGGCGCAAATCCGGCGAGGTGTTCTCGACGTCGCCGTTGGCGGAGTACAGGTCTTTCCATCCGTCGTTGTCGTAATCGATAAAGCCGTTGCTCCAGCCGGAAAGACGTTCGCTGAGAGGTCGTAACTTGACCTGCTCGGGGTTGTACCGGAAAAAGCCGCCGCGGTTCTGATAGAGCTGCCAGATCTGTCCCATCAGGTTATTGGAGAATATGTCCACCCGCCCGTCGTTGTCGTAATCCTTGGCGTCGCTGCCCATGGAGGAGACCGCTTGCGCTTCGTCGTTGAAGGCCACGCCCAACTGCAGGCCCTTCTCTTCAAACGTGCCGTCCCCCTTGTTGATGAACAGCGCATTCGGCTCCGTATCGTTGGAGATAAAAACGTCCTGGTAGCCGTCTCCATTGAAATCCGCGATCGAGATTCCCATCCCTTTGCCGGGCGCGGCCGCGAAGCCCGATTTCTCCGTCACATCCTCGAACTTGCCATGGCCCAGATTGTGATACAGGCGGTGCGGGACGCGCTTGTAGTAAGTCGGGCTGCAATAGATTTCCAGACCCTCCTTGGTGCACCGTATGTCGGTCTCGGGAGTCCAGATGGTATAGTTCGCCACCACCAGATCCAGCAAGCCGTCGTTGTCGTAGTCGAACCAGGCCGCGCCCACGCCCAATGTTGCCGGGGGGATATCGTCGAGACCGGATTGCGCGGTGACGTCGGTGAAAGTTCCGTCGCCGTTGTTGTGGTAAAGCGTGTTCCGGCCGGCGCCGACGACGAACAGATCCTCGAAGCCATCGTTATCGTAGTCGCCCGCGGCGACGCCGAGATTGTATCCGAGATTCTCGCCGGTCAGTCCAGCCTTCTTTGTGACATCCTCGAAAACGCCGTTGCCTTTGTTGCGGAGCAGGCAGTTGTAAAAGCTGGGATCGGTTTTCTTCATCTCCGGTATCTTGGCGCCGTTGGTGAAGAAAATATCCATCTTGCCGTCGTTATCGTAGTCGAAGACAGCCACACCGCCGGCCATCGGCTGCAGAAAGTACTTGCGCGGCGAAAGATCGTTCTTCGTGACATACGAGAATCGGGACCGCGCGGCGACGTCGGTGAAATGCGGCTGCCTGGGCGGCGCCGGGCGCGGCCGGGCGGCCTGGAAAGCGCACAGGGAGGCCACGAAAAGCGAGACCGCGACGGCCGATCCCAGCCAACCCGCCAGACTCTTGCCTAACCAGGTGGGGCATGCTTTAGCTTGCCCTGATCGCGATCCCCGCCCGCGGTTCTCGATTTCTGCCAAAAGCTCCTCCCTTAATCGAAATTCCGGCGCAAACCGCGCGACGGCGGCCGCTAATTTCCGTCCCGCGCCTGGGCGCCCCGGATTGCGGCGGCGTGCTCAGCCGCGCGCCGTTCGTCGCCATCGGCCTGATAGGCCCGCGCCAGCAGGTAATGAATCTGGATCTCCGCCACGTCCTCGATCGGAAGCAGAAGGGCCGCCTCGCCGGCTTTGGCCGCGCCCTTGGGATCGCCCTTCTTCAGCAGCAATTGTCCAAGCTCGTAGTAAACATCCCTGTGTTTGGGATACAGCTCGAGAGCCCGGTTCACAACCTTGGCGCAGTCGTCCAGCCGCCCCAGCGCCTGGAGTATCCGCGAATAGGCTACCAGCGTGTATGGGTCGGGAACGCCCGCCGCTTCCTCCAGCTTGACAGCCTGCTCATCGTATGTGAGAGCGGTTCGCGCGTCGCCGAGGCGCTCGTACACCATTCCGAGATACAGGGCCGAATGCGCGTCTCGCGGATTGAGCTTCCGCGCCGCCTGGAACTCGGGGATTGCGCGCTGCCAATCGAAGCGCAGGTAATACCAGAATCCGAAAAGGAAGTGGGCGTACCAGGAGGCCGGATCGGCCTCCACGGCACGCTTCAGACACTCGCCGGCAATATCGGGGCGGTTGGTCGAGATGGCAATCTTGGCCTTGAGGGTCAAGGACGGAACGTGTGCGGGATCCGCGCTGAGCGCCTCATCCAAAGCAGCCACGCTTTCCGCCAGATTCTTCGCCTCAAACAGCTCATTGGCCCTGACGTAAGCCTGTTGCGCCCGCGTGAAGGCGGCGCTGCCGGGCGGCGCCGGAACGGCCTCCGGCGCTTGCGCGGCGGCTACAACCGCCGACAAGAGGGCCAACAGTGGCACTGTCCACGGGTTCACGCCATCGCCCCCCGTTTCGCGAGCGTTTGCTGACTCATAGATCCCCGTTCACCGCCCAAGAAGCCGGCCCTAACCGGAACTTGGCGGCGCCGATAGTTCATTCTCTGGCAGGTAACCGGGTTCGTCAAGCGCCGTCTTCGCTGTGCGTGTGCCGCACGCGCACCGCCTGGCCGCGGTCTCGGCAGATGCGCCGACGTTGTATGCTTGGAATCTTGGCGGGAAATCTCCGCAGGGAGGCGAAGTTGAAGGGTTCCCTTGCGATTGCCGTTCTGGCCTGCGCCGCCGCCGCGGCAGTCTGCGCCGCCGGCGCGGCAGTCTGGGCCGCCACCGTGGCGAGCCCCATCCAGTTCAGGGAGGTGGCCGCAAAATCCGGATTGCATTTCCAACTCAACAACGGCGCCACCGGCCGCTTCCACCAGGTGGAACTGATGACCGGCGGCGTTGCCGCGTTCGACTACAACAACGACGGCTGCGCCGACATCTACTTCGCCAACGGCGCCGCTCTTCCCTCCCTCGAAAAAACATCGCCCGAATTCTACAACCGCCTTTATCGCAATAACTGCGACATGACTTTCACCGATGTCACCGAGGAAGCGGGCGTTGCCGGAGCCGGCTACTCCATGGCGGTGGCCGCCGCCGACTACAACAACGACGGGTTTACCGATATTTTCGTGGCCGGCGTGAACCGGAACATCCTGTACCAGAACCTCGGCAACGGCAAGTTTCGCGACGTCACCGTGCCGGCCGGCCTCACGGGAGTAGATCCCAAACGCGGCAAAATGTGGGCCGTCTCGGCCGGCTGGATCGATTACGACAACGATGGCTGGCTGGATCTGTTCGTCTCCAATTATGTCGCCTGGAACCCCGCCACGGAACCCTCTTGCGGCATTCCGGGCAATCCCATCTACTGTCACCCGGACGACTATCCCGGTCTTTCCAACCAGCTCTTTCACAATAACCACGACGGCACTTTCACGGACGTCTCGGAGGCCTCCGGGATAGCCCGCCACATCGGCAAAGGCATGGGCGTCGTGTTCGCGGATTTCGACCAGGATGGGTTCACGGACATCTTCGTCGCCAACGACTCCGTGCGCGGCGTGCTGTTCCACAACCAGGGCAACGGCACGTTCAAGGAGATGGGCCTCGAATCCGGCGTTGCGTTGCGCGAGGACGGCTCGCCGATAGCCGGTATGGGAGCCGATTTCCGCGACATGGATAACGACGGTTTGCCCGACCTGGTCGTGTCCGGCATGATGAACGACTCCTTCCTGCTCTTCCGCAACCTGGGAAAGCGCTATCAATTCGAGGACTGGGGCGATCGGTCCGGCATCCTGGCTGGTACGCGGCAGCTTACCGGCTGGAGTCTGGGCGCGTATGATTTCGATAACGACGGCTGGAAGGACCTGTTCTTCGCGTGCTCCCATTTTCCGAACCTGGAACGCTTGATCGGACGACCCGTGGCGTTGCCGAACAAGATTTTCAGGAACGCCGGAGGCAAGCGCTTCGAAGACGTCTCCGCCGCCGCGGGCGAGGATTTTCAAAAGCCCGCCCTGCACCACGGGGCGGCCTTCGCGGACTTCGATAACGATGGGCGAATCGATGTCGTCGTCTCGGTCCTGAACGGTCCCGCCAAGCTTTACCGCAATGTCACTCCGAAAGCCGGGCACTGGCTGGCCTTCAGGCTTCAAGGGACGCGCAGCAACCGGCAGGGACTAGGCGCGATGGTCCGAGTGGCCCTTCCGGATGGGCGCGTTCTAACGAATCACGCCACCACCTCGGTCGGATATGCCTCGTCAAGCGAGGCGCTCGTGCGATTCGGGCTGGGTGACAACCAGGAGGCAAGCCGCGTGGAAGTGCGCTGGCCCGGCGCGGGTACCCAGGTGTTGACGAATGTTGCGGCCGATCGCATAGTCGAAGTGAAGGAGGCTCCCGCGCGGTGAAACACGCCCTTCTGGCGGCTCTGGCATTTTCCCTGCTGGCCGGCGCGGCCGCCGCGCAAACTCCCGCCGCCCTGCGCGCCATGGAGGCTTACCAGAGGGCCAATAAGCTCTTCGACCAGAACCAGCTACAACAGAGCCTCGCGGCTCTCGACGAAGCCCTGGCGGCGGATCCTAAAAACGTACCCGCCCTGACCCTGAAGGCCAAGATCGCCATGGGGGCGAATCGCTTCGATGTGGCCGGCGAGTGCCTCGAGCGGGCCGTGGCGGCCGATCCCTCCTCCTGGTACGCGCGCTTCCTGATGGGATTCTGGTTCTACATCAGGGACGATTGGTCCAAGGCCCTCGCCGAGCTGACCGCCGCGCACAAGCTGAATCCCCGCGACGCTCGTTCGCCGCTCTATCTGGCGTTGACCTATGAGCGCCTCGGGGATCTCCAGAAAGCCATCGCCTTTTCCGACGAGGCGGTCCGGATCGAGGAAGCCGCGGGCGAACCCGGTGCCAACAGCCTGCTAGCCTCCGCGCGGTTTCTGCAACAGGCCGGGCGGCTGGCCGACTGCGGCAAGGTCTTGAACCGGGCGCTCGAACTGTATCCCAGTTCGCGCGATGTGCATTACGAGATCGGCCGCCTGCTGTTGAAGAAAGGCGATGCCAAGGGAGCGGCGGCGGCGGGCGAGGAGGCGCTTCGCATGGCACCCGAAGACGTGACCGATATTCAGGTTCGATATCTGCTTGTCCGAGCTTACGAGACCGCGGGTGAGGAGCGACTCGCCGCTCAACACGCCGCGGCCATTCGGGCCGCCGAAGCGGGTGCGGGCAAATAGCACAACCGGCCCGGGTGCCGAAACCCTCCGGCGAACCATATTTCAGTAACCAATCTGTCCCCTGCTATTCCCTTTGCAATTGAAAATAAAGGAGATAAAGTCGTTGACAATCTCTCCATTTAGCGGCATGATGCACCCAATAGTATTTTGGTATTACCTCCGACACGTCGTGTCGGCAGTCTCGCTTCTGAAATTCGGTTGAAAGGACTCAGGCAAACTATGGATCAAAAGCTCGTACGGCTGTTCTTGTTTGTATTCACTGTTGCGCTTCTGATAGCCCCGATTTCAGTTATGGCTCAGTCGGATCGCGGTGCGATTAACGGCACCGTTACTGACTCAACGGGGGCGGTAGTTCCAGCGGCAAACGTGGTTGCCACCCGCACGGAGACCGGCGGAACGTTTCAGACCGTCTCCACCGCTACCGGGAACTACACGTTGGACTCCTTGCCGGTCGGCACCTACACTGTAGCCGTCGAAGGCAAGGGCTTCCAAAAGTATATTCAGACTGGAATTCACGTTCAGACTGCGCAGACGGCGCGTGTGGACGTGGCGCTGCAAGTCGGTTCGGCCTCGGAATCCGTGACCGTGAACGCGGACGCCCCGTTGCTGAAAACTGAAAGCGCGGAACAAAGCTCGGTTGTGAGTGGAGACGAAATCAACAATCTTCCTCTGACCTACGCCGGCGCCGGCCTTCGCAACCCAACGGCATTCACCAACCTCCAAGCGGGGGCGAATGTCACCTATGACGCGGGTTCGAACTTCGAAGTTAAAGTAAACGGCATCCCCAATGGCCAGTTCCGCGTCCTCATGGACGGCCAGGATATCACCAGCGGCATCGACCCGACGCATCTTTCCGAAAGCCACCCGTCCTCCGAGGCGCTCCAGGAGTTCACCCTCCAAACGAGCAATTTCGCGGCCGAGTTCGGCCAGGTGGCCGGCGGTTTGTTCAACTTCACTTCGCGCTCCGGCAGCAATCAGTTGCATGGCAGCGCTTACGACTACTTCGTGAATGAAGCCTTCAACGCCGGCGAGCCCTACACCAACAACGGGACCGGCGGACTGGTCCGCCCGAAGGACCGCAACAACGACTACGGCTTCAGCATTGGCGGCCCGGTGTGGATTCCCAAAGTCTACAACGGTAAGGATAAGACCTTCTTCTTCTTCAACTTAGAGCAGTACCGAGTGACCCAGGGGTACTCAGGCGTTACCGGGACTGTGCCTACGGCAGCCTACCGCACTGGCGATTTCAGCGCGGCGCTGACCGGGACGGTTCTGGGAACAGACGCACTGGGCCGCCCCATCCTGGAGAACCAGATTTACGATCCGGGCACTACCAGGACCGTGAATGGCCAGGTGATTCGCGATCCGTTCCCCGGCAACATCATCCCGACCTCCCGGATCGACCCGGTTGCGGCTAAGATTCAGGCGCTCATTCCGAATCCGACCAATTCCGGAGTCGTGAACAACTTCGCGGAGACGGATACGCTGCCAACCGTCAATTCGATTCCCAGTATCAAAATCGATCAGTATCTGGGCACCAAGACGAAAATCGCTTTCTACTGGTCGGATTGGGAGAACGACGTTTCCAAGAACTTCGGTGACGGTCTACCCACTCCCATTTCATCGGCGCGCTATTACAAGACCCGCACGAACAGCTACCGGGCCACCGTCGATGAGACCATTACTCCGACTCTTTTGCTCCACTTCGGAGTTGGCGAAGAACGGTATATTCATACCGATTCCGCGCCGCCGGCTACCCTGGGCTACAATGCGGTTTCCAGCCTCGGTTTGGTCGGTGGATCCAGGGCTGGCTTCCCCCAGATCAACATCACGACCAACGCGGATGGCGGGGGCTTCAACCCCAGCTTTACCGGACCGGGCTCCACTGGCGCCACAGCCACCCTGGGGCCGACGAACGCCGGAACGTATTACAACGACGCCCCCACAGTGACGATAGGCTTGACCTGGGTACGCGGCAGCCACACGTTCAAAACCGGCGTCGAAGCGCGCAAGAGCATCTGGAGCGACGTCAATTGGGGCGGCACCATGGGAGTTTATAACTTCAACAACTCCGAAACAGGTCTGCCGTACCTGCAATCGTTGACCCTGAATGGCGGCTCGGTGGGCTTCTCGTACGCGAGTTTTCTCCTGGGTGCCGTAAACAGCGCCTCGGTTAGCTCCGGCCAGGACCCGCAGATGCGCAAGATGGGCTATGGGACCTTCATACAAGATACCTGGAAGATAACCCGCAAGCTCACGCTCGACTACGGCTTACGCTGGGATTACCAGACCGAGTGGCACGAGATGGACAATCGCTTCTCCGAATTCGGTCCGACCACTGCTAACCCTTCGGCCGGCGGCTTACCTGGTGCGGTGATCTATGAAGGGTCCGGCGCGGGACGCTGCAACTGCAGCTTTACCCACGCCTATCCCTTCGCCCTCGCTCCTCGACTGGGCGCTGCCTACCAGATCGATTCCAAGACCGTTCTGCGCGGCGGGTGGGGCTTCATCTACGGCCCGACCCCCGGTATCCAGTACATGACCGGCTCGGCTATGCTCGGCACCGGCTGGAACACCCTCTCCTTCAGTACCGCCAACTTCGGCGTGGCGACGTCTCAATTGAGCCAGGGGCTGCAATACAGCCCGTCGACCTTGTACAACGCGTCGCTGAATCCCGGCATTCGGCCCGACCCCGGCCAGATCGATCCTCCTTCGTATTACCTGGACCCCAACGCGGGCCGGCCGCCCCGGATTAACCAGTGGAACATCTCGTTACAGCGCCAAATCACCCGGGACTTTATGCTTCAAGTCGCCTACGTGGGTAACCGCGGCGCTTGGATGCAAGCCGACAACATGGAAGATATCAATGGATTATCGAACCAGATCCTGCAAAAGAATGGGCTGAATCTGAACAACGCAGCCGACCGGGCGCTGCTGGTTCTGCCCATGAATTCCCCGCAAGTGATCGCGGCGGGCTTCAAAGTGCCCTACGCGAGCTTCCCCGCGACACTAACTTTGGCGCAGGCACTGCGGCCTTACCCGCAGTTTTCGAGCATCACCTCCAAATGGGATCCGGTCGGCAACACCTGGTATGACGGATTGCAGACCACCGCGACCAAGCGTTTCTCGCATGGCCTGACAGGAACCATGGCCTTCACGTACGACAAGGAACTCAGCTTGGGCGCGATGGATGCCGTAGGCTGGAACCCTGTTTCTGTGAACGACGTATACAACCGCGGAATCAACAAAGGGGTCTCCGCCGAGTCGCAGCCGGTACAGTTCACAACCGGTTTCTCCTACTCCACCCCCCCAATAACCACCAGTAAAATCGCGCGGACCGTTACGCGCGACTGGACGATCGGCGGATACATCCGGGATTCCAGCGGGC
Source organism: uncultured Solibacteraceae bacterium (assembly GCA_964427655.1). GTDB lineage: Bacteria > Acidobacteriota > Terriglobia > Bryobacterales > Bryobacteraceae > CAVQNQ01. The sequence continues at coordinate 21,230 of CAYRWE010000025.1, forward strand.
TGCCCATTTTGTCCCCGTCCTCCAACAACAACCTGAACACCTTGCTGCTGCGCGCGGCGGGCGGCACTTACTACAACCGCGTGCCGGGCGTTCCCTTGTACCTGCAAAACCTGAACTGCCACTGCATCGATCCAAACAAGGATCTGGTCCTGAATCCGGCCGCATGGACGGATGCGGGTCCCGGACAATTCGGCGGGCAGCCGTATTGGAACGACTACCGTTATCAGCGGCGTCCCTCCGAGTCGCTCAGCCTCGGCAGGATTTTCCGGATTCGAGAGAGCAAGTATCTCGAAGTCCGCATGGAGGCGTTCAACGTCCTCAATCACACCAATATGAACAACCCATCGTCGAGCAACCCCTCGCTCACTCCCACGTACAACAACGGGGTGCTCACATCCGGTTTCGGGTATATCAATCCGGGATCGCTCTATTCGCCTCCGCGGCAAGGCCAGTTGCTGATGCGGCTGCGCTTCTAAGCGGCTCTGAAAAGTGGGGGGCGGCTCAACCGCCCCCCTCCCACAAACCTTCCCGTTCTCTTCTTCGTTACTCCCTCCCCAAAACTGCTTCCCGGCTCCGCGGCTCACGGGAGCACCGAAACCTTCCCCATTTCGGCCGCAAGTCCTGCCATATCAACTGCACCGGCGCCCAAGTGCCGGTATATCGCTAGCTTGCGCGATTTGCCACTTCTCAGGGGATATGCGGCTGACGCTTGACTGCCTGCAGGACTTGTGATATGACAGAAGCAACGGTTAGCGAGACGTTTGTGCCCGGAAACTCCTCTGTTCAGTTTGGAGTTTCCGGGTGCTCAAAGTGCGGAAACGCACGACTAGTACTGGCTGGACTCCGGAACACCGGAGCAAGATCGAGTGCAAGCCCTATCCGGATGTTGCGGATAGGGGTTTATCCGGGTGAAAGGGGTGGTGTGTATTTGCTGCCCCACCGCGCCGCTCAGGCCCTTGCGGCACCTCCATAGAATCAGATCGACCATGCCCGTGTTTCGGCACGGCGCTTTCCTCGATGATGTGCCGGTATTTCAGTTCGCGGCCACCCTGAAATACTGGCCGATCATCACCCGAAGCTGTTTTCGATGAGTTGCTTTCAGCGTGGCCGCGCGCCGCTGCCCTGGGCAGCAGCGCTTGCGAAATACCTCTCGAATAGCTTCTGTTTGGTGGGGCTGCCCGCCACTGGGATGGAGCCAGGCTTGTCGCCCAGTTCCAGGGTCGATCCCAGCTTCTCGCTCACTGCGGGCCAATACGGCAAGCCTTTGCCGTTGGGGTCCCCCGTGGCCGCGAAATTGGCCCAGTAGGACGACATCATGGCGGCGATCCCGCGGTCGGCCTCCGCGAAAGGCCGGCCCGACATCCCCAGCGAGTTCAAAACATAAGGAACTTCCGAGGTGTGGAACGCCCCGTACTTCTCCATATCCGGGCCGGGCAGCGCGTGATCCCAGAAATAGGTGTAGGCTTTCGTGCGCGCGGTCCTGGCACGGTTCATGGCCCACAGATACATCGCGACGCGCTCCTGGTCCCAGGAGCTTTCGTTCTGCGCCGTGCGCGCCTGCTCGTCGCCGGATGCGGGATAAAGCCGCAGGAACTCGTCCGCCAAGTCCCCGTAGCGCTCGCGTGCCTGGTTGCGAAATGCGTCGGCGGCGATCTCCGGGTGCGGCGTCGCGCCGCCCTCGCCCCTATTGCAGCCGGTAAGCTCCGGGACGTCGTTCTGCCTGCCTTGCGCGAAAATCTCGGCGACCGAGGCCGGAAGCGAGTACCCGTCCACCACGACCCCGAAGCGGAATGGCGCGGCCGTTCCGCCAGGCGCCGCCGCGGACACGGGAGCCACAATCTCCTCCCAGGACATGGCCCGCAACGCGGCCAGCGAGACGGCGCCCTTGGCGGCCGCGAATTTCACCCCATCCTGTTCCTGATCTGCCAGCGCGCGGCTTCCCGCGGGGCCGCTGGCCACGCTCGACCCACTCTCTTCGATGGCGCGCTGGAACAGGTCCTTGGCCAACGGCGACGCCGTGAGGTTGTGCGCCGCGCCGGCCCCGGCCGATTGCCCGGCTACCGTCACGCGGCCCGGGTCGCCGCCGAAAGCCGCGATGTTCTCGTGCACCCAGTGCAGAGCCGCGATCTGATCGAGCAATCCGTAGTTACCGGATGCATGGACGCCGGATTCGCGGGTCAGCTCAGGGTGCGTGAAGAAGCCCAAAACGCCCAGACGGTAATTGATGGTGACCACCACCAGCCCCTTCTTGGCCAGCCCTTCGCCGTCATAGACGGGCACCGCCGCCGATCCCTCGGTGTTGCCGCCGCCGTGAATCCAAAAGAACACCGGCAGCCGTTCGCCGGCCGACTTGGCGGGGGTCCAGACATTGAGATACAGGCAGTCCTCGCCCACCGCGTTGTGGGTCATGAATTCGTAAGTCCACGGCTTGCGCTCCGTCACGATGTTCTGGATGCAACTGGTGCCGAACTCCGCGGCCTTCCTGACTCCCTGCCATGGCACCGCCGGCTCGGGCGCCCGCCAGCGCAGCTTCCCCACCGGCGGAGCCGCGAACGGAATGCCTTTGAACACGGCGATGGAGGCCTCCCTCCCGGGAAATCCGGCCACCTGGCCGCCCTCGACCCTGACTGGGCCAGTCATCGCCGCGCCGAGCGGAATGGCCGCCCCCAATATCGCAATCAGGCTTCGTGTAGTTTTCATTGGACAGCTCCAGCTCCAGGATGTCTCAAATCCGTATGGCGTTCTTCGCAATGTAATCCTCGACCTTGGCACTCGGATCGAGCCGGCGCCGATCTTCAGATCCTGGCGAAAGGTCACGGCATCCGGTAAGCCCGCAGTGGCGCCGCTACCGCGCCGAGTCCGGCCGTAGCGAACTCGCGCGGCTCGCGCCGTGAATCCGTTCGCCGCTTAGTGGCGCGTGTACTTATCGAAGACCGTGATCACCGGCAGGGCCTCACCCTCGGTGTTGAAGAAGCTGCGGCGCCCAAGCTGGCCGGGCACGGCCGGCTCCCACCAAAACACTCCCGCGCCGAGTCCATCGGGCGTCTCCTGCACCACGCGATTCACCTCTTCCAGGAATTGCTTCTGACCTTCGGGGCTCTCCGGAAAGGGTCCCGGCCGCTTGGTGTACTCGCCCGGCGTCCAGTTATAAGCCGCCTCCACCACAATCACGGGCTTATGGTACTCGTGCGCCATGAAGACCAGATTCTCGCGCAGATCGTTCAAGCTGCCGTGCCACCACGGGTAATAGGATTGTCCGATCGCATCGTAGTTCACACGATACGTGTTCAGCTTGTCGAAGAACGCCTTCGTCTTCACCGGATCGCCGCCGCGATCGATATGGATCATGATGCGCGGTTTGGGATGGTTCCCCTTGCCCGCGTCCACGCCCGCAATTCCGGCTTGAATCAACTCCGCGAAATTGTCCCAGTTCTGCGGCAGTTTGCCGTCCGGCCACATCATCCCATTGGTGATCTCGTTGCCGATCTGCACCATGTCGGGCAGCACGCCGGCGTCGCGGAAAGCGGCGATGGTGTCGCGCGTATACGCGAAGACCGCCTCGACAAGCTGCCGGTGGGTCATCGCGGCCCACGCTTTAGGCGTGAACTGCTTGCCGGGATCGGCCCACGTGTCGGAATAGTGATAGTCGAGCAGGAACTTGAAGCCTAACTGTTTGGCCGCCTTGGCCAGCGCGATAGTATATTCCAGACTGTTCGGCAGCTCCGTGGGCGTGTGGAATACGCGCAGGCGAATCCAGTTGTAACCGTGCTCCTGGAAGATTTGCAATCCCGGCTCTGCCTTGCCGTCGATCTTGAATTGCGTGCCCTGGTCTTCGGCCTGTTTGAGAAAGGAGAGATCCGCTCCGACGGCGTAGTCGGCCGAGCGCGCCATGCCGGCGAATAATAACGCCAGCGCCACGCAGGCTGGAAACGATAGTCTCATAGGTCCTCATTGTAGCCGGGCGCAAAGCGGCCCGCGGCGCGGGCATTCGGTGATACTGTGAGCAAAGGATGGAGGTCGAAAGTGAGAAATAGGGATCTCTCAGCGGCAACCACGCGCCGGCAGTTGCTGGCTGGATCGCTCGCGCTGGCCGGAACCACAGCCGGCGGGCAGACGAAGAAGTATGCACCGAGAATCGTCTGTAACATGTATTACTACGTTCAGCTTTTCTCGACTCCGTTCCGGTTTATCTCCGCTCAGCCGGACCCGTTGAAGCCCCCGCCTCCGCCGGCGGGCCGGCAGCCGGCCGGGCAGACTCCCACGGGCGGCACGGTGTGGAGCAGAGAAGAGTGGTACACGGCTTTCTCGGATGTCGCGGATGCCGGTTACCGGCGCCTCGAGATGCTGTCGGGAACCGTACTGGCCAAGCCTGTCGCCGAGATACAGGCGCTCCTCGATCAGTACGGCCTGTTTGTCAATCACGTCTGGCACGCCGGGCGCTTGTACCCCGGAGAGGCGGCGGATAAGACCATTGCCGGCACCATCGAACTGCTGGACTATGTCAGGGATCTGAAGTCTCCGGACTTTTTCTTCGACCCTTTTCAGGATCGGGGACCAATCTCGGACGAGGATGCGCGGCTGCAGAATCGAGGAATCGACCGCATCGGTCGCGAAGCCAAAGATCGGGGGATGAAGCTGTGCGTGCACAATCACCAGGGACCCATGCGCTATGGCGCCAAGGAGTGGCTGGGCGTGGTGCACAATACCGACCCCGCCCTGGTGACCATGTGTCTGGATCTGGATTGGACCCTGCAAGCCGATACGGACCCGTTTCCATTGTTATACGAGGCCGGCGATAAGGGCCGCCTGGGCGCGATCCACATGCGCACGCAGCACCATAGGATCTCGGACCAGACCATGGAGGATGGCGGCGACATCGACTTCAACAAGGTGGCGGCATACCTCAAGAAGATTCAGTTTGACGGGGCCGTGGTCGAGGAAACCGAGTGGATGAAGGAGACCAGAGTCACGCGTTCGGCACGCGAGAACAAGAAGCTGGCGCGCATCTGGTGCGAGAAGGTCTTCGGCGTGCCGGCGAAAACGTAGCTTCCCGGTTTGCTATAACTGCAAGCATGACCACCACCCTGACCCGCCGCGAGACCCTGGCGGGCTTGACCGTGTGGGCCGGCTCGCTCGTGGCCGCCCCATCGTCTGCCACCATAGAAACTCACGTGCATCTGTTCGACCCGGCGCGTGTACCCTATGCGCCCGATGCGACCTACAAGCCGCCCGCCTATACGCTGGAAGAGCATCTCGAGCTGGTGGAAGCCGTCGGCCTGGCGCACTCGATTGTGGTTCATCCGGAGCCTTACCAGGACGATCACCGCTATCTGGAATACGCGCTCGCCCACGAGCCAAGGCCCGGCTATTTCAAGGGAACCTGCCTGTTCGATCCGCTGCGTGAGGATACGCCCCGCCGCATGCGCGCCCTGGCCGAGCGCTGGCCGCGGCGCATCGTGGCGCTGCGCATCCACGAAATGTCGATGACGCCCGAAGCCTCCGGACCCATACGCAACCGCGATATGCGAGATCCCCGGATGCGGACCTGCTGGCAGGCCGTGACCGAATTGAAAATGGCCGTGCAGATGCACTTCGTTCCGGCGCAGGCTCCTAACATCCGGCGGCTGGCGGCGGAGTTCTCCGATACCACCGTGATCCTCGATCACATGGGCCGGCCGGGACAGGGCACCGAGCGGGAATACGAGGAAGTGCTGAAGCTGGCGGAGCTGCCGCGCGTAATCCTGAAGTACTCCAACTGGCCGGACTACAAGGGCGACCTGAGCCGCCTCACGAAACGGCTCTACGACACCTTCGGCCCGCGCCGCATGATCTGGGGCACGCTGGGCAGTACCGCGGCGCAATACCGGGAGAATGCAAGGCGCTTCGAAGAGTTGCTGTCGTTCGCCTCGGAATCCGACCGCGCGGCCATTCGCGGCGGCAACGCGCAGAGGTTATTCTTCGATTGAGCTTGGCGTGCGCGCACACACTTACGCCTTTTTTGCGTATACTGTTCCCAATCGCCGGAGTCCAATGGACACTCCGGATTCGGTGAACAACATGAAGACCGCTCATTCGATGTGCCAACTTCTCCTACTGGTGGGACTGGCGGCCGCTGTGCCGCCGGCAGCCCTCGCCCAACTGCCGGCGCCGGCCACGTGGGCCGCGCACGCCGCCAACGAATACCAGGTCCTTCCCAACATCACCTATCTCACCGCCAACAGTTACGATGCCAAGCTCGATATCTACAAGCGCCGCGATGTCACCACTCCGCAGCCTACGCTGATCTGGATCCACGGAGGAGGCTGGGTCGGCGGCAGCAAAGAAGCGGCCATGATGTCCCTGATACCGTGGTTCGAGATGGGCTGGAACGTGGTCAACGTGGAATATCGCCTGGCGCGCGTTTCGCTGGCGCCCGCCGCGGTGGAGGATTGCCTCTGCGCGCTGCGCTGGGTGGGATCTCACGCGAAGGACTACGGCTTCGACACCAGCCGCCTGGTGGTGAGCGGGGATTCGGCCGGCGGCCATCTCGCGCTGACTACCGGCATGATTCCCGAAAGCGCAGGCCTCGACCGCGAGTGCCCCGGAGTCCCGCTGCCCAAAGTCGCGGCCATCGTCAATTGGTACGGCATCACGGATGTCGCCGACGTCATGGACGGGCCGAACCAGAAGTCGTACGCCGTGGCCTGGATGGGCAGTATGCCGGACCGTGCGCAGATCGCCAAACGTGTTTCGCCGCTGAACTATGTGCGGCCCGGGCTGCCGCCGATTCTGACTATCCAGGGCGATGCCGATCCCACGGTGCCCTACAGCCACGGCGTGCGGCTGCATGAAGCGCTGAAGCAGGCGGATGTCCCCAACCAGTTGCTGACCATTCCGGGCGGCAAGCATGGGGACTTCACTCCTGAGGAGCGCACCAGAATCTACGTGACCATCCGCGAGTTCCTGACCAAGAACGGCGTCGTTGCGCAGTGATCAGGAGCGCCGCTCTCAGGCCGAGACGCTTCTGCGTGAGCGCTTGGGCGCTTCCAGGTTCTGCCGTAGCTCCAGCACCGGCCGGAACAGATCGCCCACTTTCTTGAGCCGCTCCAGCGCCGCGGCCGGATCGAGAAGCAGCATCGCCGGGTCGTGCGTTCGTACGGCCCGGCGCAGTTCGGTCCAGGTGAACGGCATGGAGACGTACGGCCGATCGTGCTTCGCTCGCAGAGAGTAGACCGCCACGGTGGTTTTGAAATCGGAATTCTGGCTCCAATCGATAAACACTTTGTTGGCGCGCGCCGCCTTCGACATTCCCGAAACGATCGTCTTCGGATGCTCACGCTCCAACTCCTCCGCCAAAAGCCGCGCGAAAGGCTGCGATTCCGCGTAAGTGACGGCAGTGTTGAGAGGCGCATACACTTGCAGCCCCTTCGATCCCGACACCTTGGCGAAACACTCCAGGCCGCGCGCCGCGAGCGCATTCTTCAGCAGAAACGCCACTTCGATCGACGTCAGCACATCGGTGCCTTCGCCCGGATCGAGGTCGAAAGATTACCGCAAGCGGCCGCTCGATTTCCGGCGCCGCCGCCAGAAACGGGTGGATTTCGAGGCTCGCCAGGTTCGCCGCCCACGCCAGCGAAGCCACGTTATTCAGCAGGACGTAGCGTATGTCCGGGCCGCCTTCGCGGCGCGGCACCGCGAAAGTCTCAACCCATTCCGGCGTGAATCGCGGGGCGTTTTTTTCGTAGAAGTACGGGGCCGCCACGCCGTTCGGGTAGCGCTTGAGCGTGATGGGGTGCTGGCGGATGTGCGGCAGCAGGTAACCGGAAACGCCCATGTAATATTCGATCGCCTGGCCTTGGTGAAGCCCGACGGGTACATCGGCTTCTCCGGATTCGAAATGGCTACCTTGTGCCCTTCGATTTCCATGTCGCGGCGTTCGGAGGCCATCAACCGAGCCTCCGCAAGGCAGATGCCGAGGGTCGAAAATGCACAACTACCCGCATAGCGGCGTAGCTGCAAGGCGGCCGCGGCGCTTGGCATTCCCGACACGATGTCTACAATTACGATATGGGCACACGACTGTCGGACGAAGCGCTCGATGTGCTGTTCCGTGACGCACGCACATTTCGTACGTGGCTCGATAAACCTGTTACCGATGACATACTGCGCGAAATCTACGAGCTGATGAAGTGGGGTCCCACCAGCACGAACTGCTGCCCGGCTCGTATCCTGTTCCTGCGGACCAAGGAAAGCAAGGAGCGCTTGCGGCCCGCGCTCGCTCCCGGCAATGTCGAGAATACGATGAACGCTCCAGTGACGGCGATCGTCGCCACCGACATGCAGTTCTATGAACACCTGCCGAAGCTGGTGCCCTACAATCCGCAGGCGAAGAACCTGTTTGTAGATAGCCCGGACCTTGCGGAAGCCACGGCCAGGCGCAACGGGACGCTGCAAGGCGCCTATTTCATGCTGGCGGCCCGCGCGCTGGGACTGGATTGCGGGCCGATGTCCGGCTTCGATAACTCCAAGGTCGATCGCGAATTCTTCGGCGCCGGCCTCGAGCGCGACGGCGTCTCCCAGGAGTATTCGCCGGGCAGGCTGGAATCCAATTTCCTCTGCAATATCGGCTACGGCGACCCCTCCGGCCTGAAACCGCGCCTGCCGCGCCTCGATTTCGAAGAAGCCTCGAAGCTGCTCTAACTATCTCGGCACGGCGTGTTGCTTGACGTATGCGTCCACGCGCGGATCGCGACCCGCTCCCGCCATACCGGGCGCCTCGTAGTGGAAGGCCTCGGCGTATTCGACGCCGTATTGCTTCCCTAGTTCGCGGCTGCCCGCCAGGACAAACTCCTTGATATAGTTCCGCTCGGCCGTGACATCGTCGTCGCCCAGCAGCGGCAATCGCCGGTTCTGCTGCGCCAGTTCCGCGCGCAGCCGTGAACCCAGGTGTCCGCCCGGTCCCTTGGCGCGGTTGGCCCGGATGACCTCAACCTTCTTATCGATCTGCTTGCTGATATCAACCACTCGCGTGATCTCGGGCCGCCGCGCAAAGTAATACTTATCCTGCACCTCTTTGGGAGCCAGCCCGGCGGCAAATTGCTCCTCGTAATCGTGCGCACGACCTGCCATCCAGCAGGCCGCCTCCACTCCGCGGGCCAGCATCAGGTGATCGGGATTCTCTTCATCGTGCCCCCAGGGGTCCCAGCAAACCACCGTGTCGGCTTTGACCAGGCGGATCAAGAAAATCAGGCGGCAGATCAGCTCGTTGAGCGAAACGTCGGCCATGCGGTGGTTGCTGTAGCTCAGGTCGAAGTGGCCCTTACAGCCCAGGATGTTCGCCACCTCGGCGTTATCTCGCTCATTGCCGAGCGCGTTCTCCGCGACCGTTCCCGGCGTGCCGAGCCCCGGAGAGTCTCCCATATCGTCATTAGTCGCCCGCACAAGATATCCGGTGTAGCCCTCCTCGATCAGCTTGGCCACCGTGCCCGCCGCCGAGAGCGGAATGTCGTCGGAGTGAGCTTGCAGCGCGAGCAGTACTTTGCCCTTATGGGGCTGCCCTTCGGCCGGGCGTTCGACTATAACATTGCCGGCCGGCGGTGCCGCGGAGGGCTGCTGGCTGCGCGCCAACCGGGCCACCGCGCCAGCCGCCAGGAGACTGCCGAAGAAATTGCGCCGTAACATAAGTCCGATTATACTCGGGTCGAGGTCAAGCTTTTGAAGATTACCGGGATACAATCGGCGGGCCTGCGGCACGGAACTCCCGCGGGCGGCTGGACCAACGAGATCCGGGAGGAAGATTGCATCCATACCCTGATTGCGGTTCATACGGACGAAGGCGTGACCGGGTGGGGATCTTCGTTTACTAATGACGAACTGGTGCGCGGCGCGCTCGGCGTGCTCGAGCCGTTGTACCGCGGCGAGAACCCACTCGAGCCCGAGCGCGTCAGCGAGAAGCTCCATGCCAACACGTTTTGGATGGGACGCGGCGGGTCGATCACACACGCCATCAGCGGCATCGATATCGCCATGTGGGACATCCTCGGCAAGGCGACCGGCCAGCCCGTAGGACGGCTGCTGGGAGGCCGCTACCGCGACCGCGTGCGGCCCTACGCGTCGATCCTCATGGAAGAACCGAAGGCTCTGGCCGCGCACCTGACCTCCATCCGCGAGCAGGGATTTCGCGCCTTCAAGATCGGCTGGGGACCGTTCGGGCGTTCCAGCTACGCTCTGGATGAGGCGATCGTTCGCGCCGCGCGCGATGCGGTTGGTCCGGAATCGCTGCTGATGGTGGATGCCGGAGCCAGCGATGCCTTCTGGAAGCAGGATTATAAGTGGGCCGCCCGCACCGCTCACATGCTCGCTCAGTACGATGTGTATTGGTTCGAGGAGCCTCTGACGCCCGACAACCTGCGCGATTACGTCCTGCTGCGCAACAGCTCGCCGCTGCCCATCTCCGGCGGCGAAGTGCTCACGCGCCGGCAGTCGTTCACACCTTGGATCGAGCAGAAGGCCTTCGACATTGTGCAGCCGGACGTGACCAAAGTGGGAGGCATCAGCGAGGAACGCCGCATCGCCTGGATGGCCGAAGACAACGGCGTGCGCTTCATCCCCCACGGCTGGAACACTGCCTTGGGCTTGGCCGCCGATCTCCAGTTGGCTTCCGCCGCCCGGAACACCGAACTGGTCGAGTATCTCACCGGATCTCCGTTCATCGACGATCTGGTTGAGACCCCCTGGCGGCTGAGTGCGGATGGCACCCTGCCGGTACCCGATGGTCCCGGCCTGGGCATTTCTCTCAATCTAGATGCGGTCGAGAAACACACCGGCGAGCGCTTCCGCACGGCTGGCGGGAGTCTCTAATTGCAGTCCCAGCCTGCTCCAGGGCACGACCTTCCGCGCAGGTTGGGCGTGCTGGATGCGACCGCCATTGTCATCGGCATCGTCATCGGCTCCGGCATATTTCTGTTTCCGAATCTGATTGCGCGCAATCTGCCGTCCGCGACCGCCATCATCGCCGTTTGGGTGATTTCCGGCGTGCTCTCGTTCTTTGGAGCCTTGGCTTATGCCGAGCTGGGCGCCCTCATGCCGGCTACCGGAGGCCAATATGTTTATCTGCGGGAAGCCTACGGGCCGGCCTGCGGATTTGTGTGCGGCTGGACGTTCATGCTGGCCGTTCTCTCCGGCGGCAGCGCGTGGCTGGCGGTCACGTTTTCCATCTATGCCGGATATTTCGTGCCGCTCGCGCCCTTCGCGCGCAAGCTGGTCTCGGTCGGGCTGATCGCCGTGCTCTCGGCGGTGAACTACGTGGGTGTACGCGAAGCCGCCTGGGTGCAGCGCATCTTCACCTTTCTCAAGATTGCGGCGCTCGTGGTGTTGATTGGCGCCGCGTTCTTCAGCCCGCGCCCGGTTGCCGCGGCCGCGCAATCGGCTTCGGCGCCCATTTCAATGGGGCATTTTGGCGTGGCCATGGCGGCCTGCCTGATGGCCTATAACGGCTGGAGCTATGTCAGCTTCGTGG
>CAYRWE010000026.1:0-32615 GCA_964427655.1 uncultured Solibacteraceae bacterium
CGCCCGGCTCTCCGGCCGGGACGCGGGAACGCGGCTGGCTGTTCGCGCTGGCCGACGGAGTCGGCGGACACGATCGCGGCGAGGTGGCTTCGCGCCTGGCCGTCGAGACGCTGGCGGCCGGATTCGAGCGCGCCGCGAGCGGGGAGTCTTACCTCTCGCTGCTGCCCCGCCTGGTGCAGCAGGCCAACACCAAAGTTTTCGAAAGCGGCATGTCGACCGGCCCGGGCGGCATCGCCATGGCTACCACCATCGTCACCTGCGCGTTGCGCTACGACCGCGCGGTGATTTCTCACGTGGGCGATTCGCGCTGCTACCTGGTGCGCCACGGCCGCGCCGAAGCCCTCACCCGCGATCACACCATCGCCGGCGAGCACATGACCTTGGGCCTCATCACCGCCCGCGAAGCCGCCGAGGCCGGCACGCGCCACCTGCTCAGCCGCTCGGTGGGTAGCGCCATGTTCGTGGGCGTGGATACGCGCGATTACCAGGTCCTGCCCGGAGACGTCCTGCTGCTCTGTTCGGACGGCCTGCACGGCGCCGTGGAAGCGACTGACATAGCCTTGATCGTCAGCCGCAACACGTCGCTCGAAAGCGCCGCGCGCGAGCTGATCGACCTTGCAAACGAACGGGACGGCGGAGATAATGTCAGCGTGCAGCTCATCCGCATTCGCGGTGTGGAGCGCGTGGGCATGTATCGCGGGCGCCCCTACAAACTGGCGTGACGGGACCGGCACAGCGCGCGGCGGGTGAACCGCCAATCTCATGACCCCCGTCCATCCCGGCGACCGGCTGGATCATTACCGCATCGACAGCCTGGCGGCGCGCTCCGGCATGGCTTCTATTTTCCGCGGCGTAGACCTGCGCAACGGGCGCGAGGTGGCCATCAAGGTCCCGCACCCCGAGATGGAGAGCGATCCGGTTTTGTTCGACCGCTTTCATCGCGAGCAGGATATCGGCCAGGTGCTCGACCATCCCGGGGTCATGAAGGTCTACGGGGACGACGACCGGAGCCGCATCTACATGGTGATGGAGTGGGTCCCCGGGCGCCTGCTGCGCCAGATCCTGGCCACCCAGCACAAGCTGCCGGCGGAGCGGGCCGCGCGCATCGCCACGGGCATCGCCGAGGCGCTCGATTATATCCACTCGCGCGGCGTGGTGCACCGCGATCTCAAGCCCGAGAACGTGATGGTGGACGACGAAGACCGCATCAAGCTGATCGATTTCGGGATCGCCGGCCAGAGCGGCGCGCGCCGCCTGACGTTTGCCAAGCTCTCGCAGGTGATGGGGACGCCGGACTACATCTCTCCCGAGCAGGTCAAAGGCAGGCGCGGCGACGGGCGCAGCGATATCTATGCCCTGGGCGTCATGCTATACGAGATGCTGACCGGCAAGACGCCGTTCCAGGGAGAAAACGCCTTTGCCATCATGAACGACCGGCTGCTCAATTACCCGGTGCCGCCGCGCGAGCTCGACCCTTCCATCTCACCCCAGTTGCAGGAAGTAATTTACCGCGCCATGGAGCGCGAACCCAAGAACCGCTACGCCTCGGCCAAGGAGTTCGCCTGGGATCTGGCGCATCCGGAAGAGGTCGCCGTGGCCGACCGGCCCGAGCTGCGCGAATGGCGGCTGCGCCGTAAACCCTGGCTGCGCCGCGCGCTCTTCTATATCTGCCTGGCGTTAATTCCCGTATTGGTTTTCGGAATGCTGCTCTACGTGGCCCGCCACAGTTAAGCGGCAGCCATCGCGCGTCCGGCCGTTTCCGCGCTATGCCAGCGTGTGGCGGCGCGAGCGGAAAGGCAGCAAACCGCCGATGCCCCATACGGCCATCGAGAGAAACAAGAAGCCGTAGATGAACGTGCCGGCGGTGGTTTCCAGCAGCGGCGTGCCGGGAGCCAGACCCACCACGGCCGCCACAATCAGGGCCAGCACGTGCCAATACCACGCTGCGCGGTGGCGGGAGAGCAACCAGATGGGAAGCACAATCGCCGCCAGATAGATCAAGCCTGCCATGATCGAGAACATAAGACCGCTCCAGCGTGTATTGTAGGCCAAATTGCGCGACGCGGGCGGAGCGGGCCGGGCCGGAGCGCGCGGCACGGCGGGTCCCGGCCCCGGCCGCACCCACCCCCGGGCCGCCGGCCGCGCCATGTGTTTAGATGAGATCCATATGTATCCAGCCGCGTCTCCCGCCGCCTCCGACCAGGGCAGCCGGGTTTACCTTTATTTCGTGGCCCTGGTGGCCGCCACCTCCGGGCTGCTGTTCGGGTTCGATATCGCCGTTATTAATGGCGCCATCATCTTCCTGCGCGACCAGCTCCATCTTTCCGAGCTGCAAACGGAAACCGCCGCGAGCAGCCTGCTGGCCGGATGCATTCTGGGAGCCAGCGTCGGCGGCTGGCTTAGCGACCGTTTTGGGCGGCGGCGCGTGTTGATGCTCTCGGCGCTGCTGTTCGGGCTTTCGGCTTTCGGCGCGGCCCTGGCGGGCGATCTGCCGCAATTCGCGTGCGGGCGCTTCATCGGCGGAATCGCCATCGGAGCGGCCTCCGTACTCGCGCCGCTGTATATCGCCGAAGTCGCGCCCGCGCGCAATCGCGGCCGGCTGGTGGCCATGAACCAGATGGCCATCGTCTCGGGGATCCTGGTGGCCTACCTGGTGAACTGGCTGCTCTCCTTCGGCGGCCCTTCGAGCTGGCGCTGGATGTTCGCCACGGCGGCGATCCCCGCGGCGGCTTTCCTGGTGGGCCTGTTCTTCGTTCCGGAAAGCCCCCGCTGGCTGGTCGAGAAAGGCCGCTCGGCCGACGCCCTGGCGGTCCTGGCGCGCGTGAACGGGCGCACCGTGGCTCTGCGGGAAGTGCACGATATCGAGGAGGCCGTGGCCACCGAGACCGGCACTCTCGCCGAACTCTTCCAGCCGGGCCTGCGGCGCGCCCTGTGGATCGCCGTGTCGCTGGCCATTCTGCAACAAATCACCGGCATCAACACGGTGCTGTTCTACGGCTCGCTGATCTTCCAGGAGCACGTGGGCGGCGGCAACGCCAGCTCGGCCATCTTCGCCAACGTGCTGGTGGGCGCGATCAACTGCCTGGCTACCATCGTGGCACTGGCGGTGATCGACAAGATCGGCCGGCGGCCGCTGCTGATGATTTCTTCGGGCGTAATGGCGGGCGGCCAACTGGCCTTGGGGCTGGCATTCCGCTCGCCGCATCCGCCGGCCGCCCTGGTGCTCGGCATCATGCTGGTCTGCGCGGGATCGTTCGCCGTGGGCCTGGGGCCGGGAGTCTGGGTGCTGCTTTCGGAAATCTTCCCCACGCGGATTCGCGGGCGGGCCATGTCCATCGCCACCATCGCCCTGTGGTCCGCGTGCACGCTTCTTACCATGACCTTTCTCTCGCTCACGCGGGCGCTCTCGGCGACGGGGGCCTTCGCCATCTACTCGGCCATGTGCGTGGTCACGTTCGTGGTGGTGTGGCGCGCCGTCCCTGAGACCAAGGGCCGCACCTTAGAAGAGATCGAGCGCTCGTGGCAGGTTCGCGGCACTCTCAAACAGGGCGCCGCGGCCCGGTGATATTCTGAGTGCTGCCGTGCCGCTGATCGCCCTGGCCATCTCGATCGCAATTCTGTTGGTGCTCACCGTCAGGCTCAAGCTGAACGCTTTCCTGGCGCTGCTGGTGACGTCCTTCTGCGCGGGCATTCTGAACGGGATGGGCGCGGACGCGGCGCTGAAATCCATCCTGAAAGGTTTCGGCGATACGGCCGGAAGCCTGGCGCCTATGATTCTGTTCGGCGCCATCCTGGGGAAAATCATCGAGGAAAGCGGGGCCGCGCACTCCATCACCGGCGCGATAGTGAACGTGCTGGGCCAGAGGCGCATTCAGTGGGCCGTGCTGCTGGCGGCCTTTCTGATCGGCCTGCCCATGTTTTATAACGCCGGATTCGTGGTGCTGATTCCGCTCATTTACACGATGGCGAGCGCTACCGGGCTGCCGCTGGTGTGGCTGGGGATGCCGATGGCGGCGGCCCTTTCGGGGGTCCACGGCATGCTGCCGCCGCATCCGGCGCCGGCCGCCATTGCTCTCGCGTTCCACGCCGATGCCGGCCGGACGCTGCTCTACGGGCTGCCCATCGCGTTCGCCGGCGCGGTGATCTCCGGGCCGGTCTGGGCGATCTGTTTTCGCAACTTGCGCACCGAGCCGCCGCCCGGCCTGCACGTGGAGCAATCCTTCAAAGACCGGCCGCTTCCGGGCGTATGGGTGAGCGTAACCACGATTCTGTTTCCGGTGGCGCTGATGATCGCCGGCTCCACGGTGGCGCTGGCCACGCGGCGCGTGAACGCGTTCACCGCGACGATGCGCTTCCTGGCCGATCCCAACGTGGCCCTGTTCCTGGCCATGATTCTGGCGTGCTACACGCTGGGCCTGCGCCGCGGGCGACCCTTCGAAGCGCTCATGAAGGATGCCTCCGGCGCCATCGCTGCGATCGCCCTGGTGGTCTTCATCATCGCGGGCGGCGGGGCGTTCAAGCAGGTGCTGCTCGATGGCGGCATGGGCGAGAGCGTCAAGCACTTGACCTCCGGGATGGCTTTTGCGCCCATCCTGCTGGGCTTCCTCACTGCGGTATTTATGCGCGGCGCCACCGGATCGGCCACGGTTGCCGCGATCACCGCCGCCGGGATCGTCCTGCCCATCGTGCCCTCGAGCGGGGTGCGGCCCGAGCTGCTGGTGCTGGCGGTGGGCGCGGGAAGCATCAGCCTGTCGCACTTCAGCGACAGCGGCTTCTGGATGTTCAAGGAATATTTCAACCTGGGAATTCGCGACACGCTGGCCACCTGGACCGGAATGGAGATCCTGCTCAGCCTGGTGGGGCTGGCCGGCGTGCTCGTGGAGAATGCGTTGTTGGGTCCGCCGTAAAGAGAAAGCCAGGGCAAGCTAAAGCATGCCCCACCTGGATCTGACAAGCTGGAGCCAGGTGGGGCACGCTTTAGCCTGCCCAGTCAGGACCGAAGGTCCTGTGATTTGAGCCGACATGAAACCGAAACTCTCCGCTTTCCCCAAATGCTATCTGGACCGCATCGCCGGCGACCGAACGATGACGGTCTTCGAGTGGATCGAGATGGCCCGCTCGCTCGATGCCGACGGCCTGGAAATGTACGAAGGCTTCTTCACCTCGTTCGAGGACGCCTACCTGGATACGGTGGGCGAGGCCATCCACGGTGCCGGCTTCGCCATGCCCATGCTGTGCTGCTCGCCCGATTTCACCAACCCGGACGCCGATGCGCGCCGGCGGGCGGTGGAGGGCGAAGCGCGCATGATCCGCATCTGCCGCCGGCTGGGCGGTCCGCGCAGCGTCTGCCGCGTGCTGAGCGGCCAGCGCTATCCCGAAGTGGGCCGCGCGGAGGGCATCCAGTGGGTGGCCGAATGCATTTGCAGCCTGGTTCCGGTGGCGCGTGAATACGACGTGATCATGGGCATCGAGAACCATTACAAAGACGGCTTCTGGCGCTACCCCGAATTCGCGCAGAAACGCGACGTGTTTCTGGAGCTGCTGGCGGCCATCCCCGAGCGCGAATATTTCGGCGTGCAGTACGACCCCTCGAACGCCATCGTGGCCGGCGACGATCCCGTGGCGCTGCTCGAAGCCGTGGCCGATCGTGTGGTCAGCATGCATGCCAGCGACCGGTATCTCGAACCCGGCGCGAGCCTCGCGGATATGCAGCAGAGCGATGGCACCCTGGGCTACTCGCCGCACCTGCGCCACGGCGTCACGGGCAAGGGTCTCAACGATTACGACGCCATTTTCCGCATCCTGAGCGGCCGCGGATACACCGGCTGGATCAGCATTGAAGACGGCATGAACGGCATGGAGGAGATGGCCGAATCGCTGGCCTTCCTGCGCCGCATGTGTGCCAAATATTATCCGGAGGCCCGCTGATGCGCCGCGTGCGAACCGGCCTCATCGGCTGCGGCAAGGTGGGCGGCATTCACGCCCGCGCGCTGGCGAGCCTCGCGGAATCGGAGCTGGTGGCCGTGTGCGATGCGCAAGGCGAACGCGCACGGGAGTTCGCGGCCCGGTACGGCGGCCGGGCTTTCGACGATCCCTGCGCGATGCTGGCGCAAGCGGGCGTGGAAGCCGTGTGCATCTGCACGCCGCATCCGCTGCATCGCGAGCCCGCCGTTCTAGCCGCCCGCGCGGGAGTCCACGTGCTGGTCGAGAAGCCCCTGGCCGCGAGCCTTGCGGATTGCGATGCCATGATCGCCGCCGCGCGCGCGAGCGGCGTCACCCTGGGAGCCGTCAGCCAGCGGCGTTTCTACGAGCCGGTCATGCGGTTGAAGGCAGCCATCGACGGGGGTAAGATCGGCGCGCCGGTTCTGGGCACGGTGCTCATGCTGAGCTGGCGCGATGAAGCCTACTACCGCTCCGATCCCTGGCGTGGCCGCCTGGATGCCGAAGGCGGCGGCGTGCTGGTGAACCAGGCGCCGCATCATCTCGACCTGCTGCGCTGGTTTATGGGGCCGGTCGCGCGCGTGACGGGCGCGTGCGCCAACCTGAACCATCCGTATATCGAGGTGGAGGACACGGCGCTCGCGATTCTGCATTTCCGCAGCGGCGCGTTGGGCTCCATCCTCACCAGCCTGAGCCAGAAGCCGGGCATCTACACCAAGCTGCACGTGCACGGAGCGAACGGCGCCTCGGTGGGAGTCGAGACCGATACCGGCGCGACCTTCGTGGCCGGGATGACCGGCGTGGTCGATCCGCCGCTCAACGATCTCTGGACCGTTCCCGGCGAAGAGCCGCTGTTGGCCGCGTTTCAGACCGAAGACCGCGCGCATTTCGGGGCGGTGGACGCGACCGAACACTATCACGCTTTGCAGATCCAGGATTTCCTATGCGCCGTGCGCGATGGCCGCGAGCCCGCGGTGACGGCGGAGGACGGCCGGGCGGTGGTGGAGTTGTTCACGGCGATATATAGGTCGAGCCAGAGCGGGTTGGCGGTGGAGTTGCCGGTGGGGGCGGAGATGGGCGGGTACGGGGAATAGCGCTGGCCGCGCTCGCACATCATGATTACATGCGGCGTCCATTTAAATTTTGAAAAGCTCGATAAAGGTCGATGGCGCGACGATGCGGATACCTCGGAACTGGCTAAGCGAAAGTAAATCTTTGTCTCCCGTTACGATCAGGGACGCGCCGGAGGCAAGCGCTGCCGCAACGACGTGATCATCGCCCGGGTCCCGGACGACTCCTGCCAGCGGAGCCGGCACGACGTGGCGAGCATTGCGCCAGAGCCGATCACGCGCCTCATTCACGCGCTCTGCCGACCAGCCGAACTTATCCCGGAGCGTTTCCACGAGCTCCGATTCCAGTTCGGCGGATATCGCGATCTCGATGCCCAGCGCCTCGATCATTTGCAGGGCGATTGCCGGCTTCCCTCCGAAAACAAGTGCCGAGACGAATACGTTGGTATCGACAAGAACGCAGTTCACTTCGCGCTTAGACGCTTTTGCGCCCGCGCCCTGCGCACAGCCTCGACGGCGGAAACGGCATCCGCCTCAGTCAATCCCAGGTCGCCGGCTTTCGCTCGGCCGTAAGCGTTCATGCTGCTCCACCATTGTGCTCGCTCGTAGTGGCGGAGCGCCTCTCGCACGAGTTCACTCATCGTGCGGTTCTCTTTCCGCGCCAGCTTTTCGGCGCGGGTCAGCATCTCCGGCGGCAAGGTGATCGAGAGGGTCCTGGTGGTTCGCATATGAACATTGTAAAGCAGTATTTAGCAAGACTGGGTGGAGCATGCTTTAGCTTGCCCATCGACAAGCTCCCCACCCTTACCCGAACAGCTTCTCCAGCCGGCTCACTCCATCCTCTAACTTCTGCTTCCGTTCGAGCACGCCCTGAAACAAATCGCCCTTCTCGGCGAATCGCTGGGGCGCGTTGCGGATGTGGAAATGCTCCGGCCGCAGGCCGTGTTTGACCTCGCCCCATTCGAGCGGCGTGGCTACCGGAGCGCCCGGATACGCCCGCAGCACATACGGCGCGGCGATGGTCTTCGATTTCCCGTTCTGCAAATAATCGAAATACACGCGGTTCTTCTCGCGCCGCGCCACCGAACGCGGCGTGGTAAACATCTCGGGCTTCCGCTGCGTCACCAGGCGCGCGATCAGTTCGGCGAAGATGCGCGTTTCTTCATACGTGTAGACCGGCTCCACGGGAACGTAAACGTGCATGCCATCGCCACCGGTGGTTTTCGGATAGCCCGTCATGCCGATTCGGTCGAGGACGTCTTTGACCATCAGGGCCGCGTCCACGATCAAGTCGAAGGAGCACTCCTGCGGGTCCAGATCGATCAGCACGAAATCGGGATTGTCCAGGTGCGGCGAGCGGCTCATCCAGGGGTTCTGGTCGATGCAGCCCAGGTTCACCAGATAGAGTAGGCTGGCGCGGTCCTGGGCGAAGGCGTAGTTAATCTGCCGGCCGGCGTGCTCGGAATCGATCTCTTCGGTGCGCAGCCACGGCGGGAAGGCCGCGCGCACATTCTTCTGGAAAAAGAATTCCTTCTCGATGCCATCGGGATAGCGCTTGAGCGAAAGCGGCCGGTCCTTCAGATGCGGCAGAATCAGCCCAGCCACCGCGTCGTAGTAATTGAGGACATCGCGCTTGGTGTAGCCTTCGGCGGGATAGAAGATCTTCTTGAGATTAGTGAACTTCAGCTCGCGGCCGTCGATCGTCAGCGTGACTTCCTTGGGTCCCTCGGGCAGCAGCTCGGCGCGCGGCTCCGACGGCGGCGCGGCGCTCTCGCGCCCCACCTCAGCCGCCGGTTTGTCGTCGCGCAGCCCCAGGAAAACCGGCGCGCGCAGGCGGCCATCGGTGGTCCAGTTGGCAAATTTGACCTGGCAGACCAGCTCCGGCTTCACCCAGGTCATGCCCGTCGCGGGCCGCGGCGGCTCGGCGAACGGACACGTCTTCGTGACCAGCGGCTGGAGCCGCGCGTAGATCGCCGCCAGCGATTTGCCATCGAAGCCGGTGCCCACGTTCCCGGTCCAGCGCAGCTTGCCGTTTTCCCGCACGCCCAGCACCAGCGCGCCGAAATAGTCGCGCCCGCCCTGCGGCTGGGTGAAGCCGCCGATGACGAATTCCTGCTCGTTGACCAGCTTGATTTTGACCCACTCGCGGCTGCGCCGGGATTCGTAGCAGCTTGTGGCGTGCTTGGCCACGATGCCTTCCAGGTTATGTTCGCGGGCGGCCTCCAGCATGGCTTCGCCGGCTCCCGGAAAGGCCTCCGAGACGCGCAGCACATCGGCTGGCGAAACCAGGGTCTCCAGCAGTCGCCGCCGCTCGGAGAGTTTCACGCCGCGCAGATCGTAGCCATCCAGGTACAAGAGGTCGAAGGCGAAATAGACCACCGGCGTGGAACGCACCAGGTGCGCCACGGCGTTGGGGCCGGCATTCGCGATGCGCGGCTGGATGAGATGAAAGCGCGAAACGCCGTGCTCGTCGAGCACCGCGATTTCGCCATCCAGCACCGCCTGCCGCGCGTCCACGTAGTGGTGGATCACGGCCAACTCCGGATATTGCCGCTCGCAGCGCAGCCCGCTGCGCGATTGCAGCCGCAACTCTTCGTTCTCGATGAAGGCGATGGCTCGCACGCCATCCCATTTCACTTCGAAGAGCCAGTCGTCGCCCTGGGGCGGCCGGTCGACGAGCGTGGCTTTCATCGGGTCGATGGCAGCCGGCATATCCGCCGCGCGCGCGCCCTTCAGGCCGGCGAGATCGAGCTTCGTTTTTTTTTAGCCCGCGGAGCCGCGGAGGTTTCGCCAGCCGGAGCCGCGGGCGCCACAGCGGTCTTGGAGGCCCGCTTCGTCTTGGCCGGCCGGTCGCTCTCCCAGGTGCGGTCGGCCGCGCCCGCGGACTTGCGCTTGGGTTTATGCGCCGGCAGGTTGCGCGCGATCTCCTCCTGCGTGCGCCCGGAGAGCATGCTGGTAGCCTGGGCCTCCACATCCCAGCCCGGGGCGGCATACTGGTCGCGCTTCTTGATGAGCAGCCACTCGTTGCCCTTGCCGCGCCCCTTCATGCGCACCAGGGCGAAATCGCCGTTCAGCTTCTCGCCGTGCAGCCGGAACTTGAAATCGCCGCGCGCCAGTTGCTCTTCGGCGGGCGCCTCGCCCAGCAGTTCGAACGTTCCGCGATCCCACAGCATCACGCTGCCCGCGCCGTAATTGCCGGCCGGAATGTTGCCCTCGAAGCCGCCGTAATCGAGGGGGTGGTCTTCCACGTGGGCAGCCAGGTGCTTCACTGTGGGATCGAGCGTGGGCCCCTTGGGTATGGCCCAGGATTTCAATACACCGCCGACTTCGAGGCGAAAATCGTAGTGCAGCCGTGTGGCATCGTGTCTTTGCACACAGAAATAGCCGACTCTGGCCGCGCTCTTGCTCTCCGCTTCGCTGGGAGCAGGCTCGGGCGTATTCTCAAACCGGCGTTTGGCGCGATACTCTTCAAGAGGCATCGGTTTTGTCGGGCGCCCGGCGCACGTTGTATTACCGGGAGTCAAACCGGCGCCCAGCTTCATCTTAAGTAATTGGCTTATGATTTTGGCGGCAGCCCACGGCAGAGAGTGAGGAGCGGAACAGTATGGCATCCAGCGTCTGGAAGGGGCATCTGACTTTTGGCCTGGTTTCATTTCCCGTGCGGCTCTTCAGCGCCGCGCGCGGCGAAACCATCAGCTTCAACCTGCTGCACAAGGACGATAACTCGCGCATCAAGCAGGTGACTTACTGCCAGGCCGAAGACAAGCCGGTGCCCCGCGGCGACCTGGTAAAAGGCTACGAGTATGAGAAGGATCACTACGTGGTGGTGGATGAGGAAGACATCCAGAAAGTGGCTCCCAAAACCGCCAAGGTAATGGAGATCCTGGAGTTCGTGAAGGCCGACCAGGTGGACCCCATCTACCTGGAAAGCTCTTACTATGTGGCGCCCGATGAAGGCGGCGAGAAGCCCTACGCCTTGCTCTTCCAAGCCCTCCGCGATTCGCGCTACTACGCGCTGGCGAAAGTGGCCATGCACAACCGCGAGCACATCATCGTCCTGCGCCCTGGGTCCAAAGGTATTCTCTCTCACACCATGTACTACCAGGACGAAATCCGCCAGGTGGACGAGTTCCGCACCGATACCAGCGTGGTGAAAGACAAAGAGCTGGAGATGGCCAAGATGCTGATCTCGTCGCTCGAAGCCGATTTCGATCCGCGCAAGTACCACGACACGTACCGCGAGAACCTGCAGCACATGATCGAAGCCAAGATCGAGGGCAAGAAGGTGGTGGCCACGCCGGCCGCGCACGTGGCCCCGGTGATCGACATCATGGAAGCGCTCAAAAAGAGCTTGGCGGAGAAGCGCAAGCCGGCGCAAACGGCCATGGCGGCCGCCGGCGAGTCGGAACAGCCCATCGAGCAGCCCGCCGCCCGCAAACCCCGCGCGCGCAAGAGCAAAGCCAGTTGACGCGTCCGAACCGGCCAGGGACTCAGCGAAGAGACAACGAGCCACTGAAGGGCCGGCGGGACCCGACCGAGCCGGGTCCCAGGGCCTGAGAGTCTAGAATATGAACCGGGCTTGGAGCTGTATCGACCGCATCGGCTGCGCGCCTGTAGCCGCGCCGAAACCGGCGGCGGCGGGGGTCAATCGTCCTGGGTTTAACGCGCTTCCGTTGTACTGATTGTTGAGAATAGTGGTCGGGCTGGCCGGGCTGGCCAAGACCATTTGGGTCTGAACGGCGTTGATCACCAGCGCGTTAAAGACGTTATAGGCGTCCGCACGGATTTGCAACAGCCGCCGTTCGGAGCCTAGGTGAAAGTAACGACCGATGGCGAGGTTCACCGTATGGTCGAAGCAGCCGTGCAGCAAACTCGAGCCGGACTCGTTGCCGATGCTGTTGTAGGCCGGCCCCGCGAATGCCGCCGTGTTGAATTCCTCGTACTGATTGCCGGAGCAACCCGAGCCGGGATTTCCTACGACACTAATCCGCCCGGCATAAGACGGCGAGCCGGTTATATTGACGTTCGCCCCGTTGTTGTTATAGGTATACGTGGCATCATAGGTCGGTCCCGTTTCCGCTGTAAACGTGCCCGACAACTGCCAGCCGTTCGCGGCGAAGGCGACCGGTTTCGCGACTCCGTGCAGTTCCGGCAACTGCCAGACGCCGTAGCCCTTCAGCGTGTGCCGCCGCAGCCCGACGTTATTAATCAGCGAATCGAGTTGGCTTTGGTCGGTGGAAAACTGGAAAGTGCCATTAGAAAGATGGGTCAATTGGGGAGGCGACAACATATTGCCGCTATCCCGCAACCCCAGGGCATAATTGAAACCGACCTGCACCCCGTTCTTATATTGCCGGTTGAACGATGCCTGAATCGAGTCGTAATGGCTGTGAAATCTGGGCCACGAGTCCGTAATGGAGGCGAGGCCGCGATAGGGACGGAGTAAGTTCGTTGTGAGCGCCGTCGCACCTGGTATCGAGCTCGATCCGAGGGTCGGATCCTGGTACTGCGGCAGATACGCCGTGCCAATGTCCGGGGCGTTCAGGTCCATGGGGAGTTGCCCGCTAGGCGTCCCGATCGAACCGTAGGCGATGCTGTTGTAGTTGTCAATCCCCACCCACGATACATCGAACGAAGAGGTCCACGGCAACAACATCTGTGTCCCCAGGTTGTATTGAAAAGAAGACGGGAGCTTCGAGTTGTAGTTATACACCGTAAGTGAGGGCGGGGCTCGATACGCGGAAGCCGACCCGGAGGCGACTTGCTGTAACGTGGAGTTGTAAACCGTCACCTCCTGAGCCACCGGCGGATTACCGATCTGGCCGAATACCGAATCGCCTTGCGGACGGTCGAAGAATAAGCCGAGGCCGCCGCGAATTACGAGCTTTTGTGCGCGGCCCGGGGTGTAGGCAACACCAACCCGCGGGGCGGCCGCGAGCCACGGCTCTGTGTAGTTCTGATTTGAAATGCCGTGGCCGGCTTGAACGATCCCATCCAGTACGTTGCCGGAGTTTGGCACGATGTCGCCGACGATCGATCCCGAGCCCACTCCCATCGAAGCGCCGGTGAGCGGGTTTATCGCCACTCGATCGAAGCTCGGACAGGGATTGGTAGCGGTATAAGCTACCGAGCATCCCGGAGTAAACAGGTATGGCGCATCGCTCGCGGACCATAAATTAGGAAAGAAGTTCGACTCCTGCCCTCTGGAGTCGTACTGCGGTCCGTTGTGCACGAACCTGACTCCCAGGTCAAGCGTCAGCCCCGTCTTCACCTTCCAGTTATCCTGGATGTAGAAATCCCTGTTATGGTAGACCCATCTGCCCTCTACTATGTTGGGTCCCTGCTGCCCGAAGGATGAGAAGACGCCGATAGCCGCGTTAGCGTATCCGAACCCGGTGTCGAGCGGGTTGTTGCTGTTGTTATCGAAGGCGAGGTTACCCTCAGGTGGCAGCGTGCCGGTGGTGATGGTGCCCAGGTTCTGCACTTTCACGCTGTTCTGCATCACGAAACCGGCCTTGAAGGTGTGCGTCCGCCACACCTTGGTAACAGCGATGGCGACGTCGTGAGTGTACTGCCAGTTGAGATACGGCGGATAGTAGTTATTGGGCGGAGGATCGGCGATGCGGCTGCCCCATGTGTAGTCTGGTTGCAGCAGAGCCACGCCGTTGACGTAAAAGGGTGCCTTCATCGCCGTCAGCACTTTGTCCTGATACGATCCTTTTTGGATATCCAGGGAATTCGGGAACAACTCCGGAAAATTGCAAAGACCGATATTGCAGCGGTTCGAATCGGCATCGCTCGCGACAGTGCCCAACTGGTTGCCGCGGGTATAGCCGTATGAGCCTTCCAGAACGGTATTGGAATTGATGATGTAGGTTAACGTCATCGAGGGCACAATGAGCGCCGGGAATACGGTAAGCCTGTCGTTATAGCCCGGAATCGACCCGATAACCGAGTTAATTGACGTGTTCTGGCCGGCGTACTTCGCGCTGATCCGCAACTTCGGTGAAACAACATAATCGATGCGCGCCACGTGCTGATAGTTCGTCGTCGTGGTATTAGGCGCCACTGTCGCGAGGTTATAGTTCAGACCGTTCGCATTAGGCATGGGGTACTGGTTCAAAACGTTCATCCCAAGCTGATACAGCCGCGACTGAGGAATGCGGCCCACTACGCCGCCATCCTGAAAGCAGCCGGCATAGTTAGTGGATGTGCAGGGCAAACCCGAAGCGGGGTCGGCGATGGTATTGAAGAGATTGCCGTTATTATCCTTGGTCTGCGAAAAGTCGCCTTGCCGTTCGAGCGCCGTCGGCACGCGGAAGTAATTGACCGCGCCGCCGGTCGTGTCTGGTTGAACCTGTTCGGAAAGAAAGAAGAATACCTTATGATTTTCCTTCCCCAGCCTGCCGACGGGACCGCCCAGCGTACCACCCCAGTACCTCATGTTATTCAGGGATTTGGGAACCCCGTCCTGCTGGTTCACCCACGAGTTGGTAGCCCAGCCCGAACGGTTTTCGATATCGTACGCGGATCCGTGCAACTGGTTGGTTCCGCTCTTCGTGATGCCGACCACTTGTATTCCGCTCGATCGACCGTACTCGGCGGAATATGAGTTCGTGAGCACTCTGACTTCTGCGATCGAGTCGTAATTCAAGTTGATGCCGGGTTGGTTGCCGCCCGTGTTGACCGAGGTGACGCCGTCCAGCATGTAGTTGGTCCTGGCGTTGGCGCTGGCACCGCCTGAAACAATGGTGTCCAGGCGCGTCGGCGTGGTCGAGGCCGTCGCACTCACTCCGGGCACTAACGAGACGGCTTGTGCAAAGAAGGTGCCCGATGTGTATGTGGGAACCTGTTCCACGGCGGTCTGGGTGACCGTCGAGGTGCGGTCGCCGGTCTGCGCCTGAAGAAGCGGCGCCTGGGCTGTAACCTCCACTATATCGGTCCGGCCCACCTCCAGAGTTATGGCGCCGAGGGCCACTCGGTCGCCGGGAACCACGAGGACACCGCGACGTTCCGCCTTCTTGAATCCGCTCATCGTGACACTGACTGTATAGGTGTCGCCCGGCACGTTGGTGATGACGAAGTCCCCTGTGCCACCAGTCGTCCCTGGAAAAGTGGTGCCGCGAGTCTCGCTGATCAGGCTGATCGTGGCCCCCTGGACGACTGCGCCTTGCTCGTCAGTCACCGTGCCGGCCACGGTCGCCGTAGCTTGTGCGGCCGCAATCGACGCAAACCCGAAAAGGAGCAATGCGAATACTGCCACTACCAGGAGGGATTTCGGAATCATTCCAGTGAACCCACGCGTATCGGTACTTTTCGTCATAATGCCTCCTCAAGAAAGAAGCACACACGAGCACTCGCACACTGAATTGCCAGCGCTGCTCCGGCAAGTCAATGCGGATGCTTACACCGCGTTGATATGGATTCTAAGCGTCGGCTGGTTCAAGACAATGCCTTGAACAATGAAACAGCGACGCACTAACAATGTTTCCCCGGGCTTCCAACGTGACGTCACTGGCTCAGAAGGTGCGGCCTGGGGGATACGTCACCTAAGTTTTCAAAGTCTCTTAAGAGTTCACTCGACCTCTTTCGCCAGGTTTAGGGGCGAGTCTCTGCACTCTTTCTAACTTGAAACAGACTGATGTTACAATGGGTGGA
This sequence comes from uncultured Solibacteraceae bacterium, assembly GCA_964427655.1. Taxonomy (GTDB): domain Bacteria; phylum Acidobacteriota; class Terriglobia; order Bryobacterales; family Bryobacteraceae; genus CAVQNQ01. Next base: position 15,669 of record CAYRWE010000026.1, read on the forward strand.
TAGTTTTGCAATGGCCCAAGCGATCTATACTTGCCTAGCCCTTGAGGGCCACACTCCTAGTATTCATAGCTATTGAGACTTTCATCGTGTGAATGCGCACAATACAGTGGACCAAATAGGGTCGTGATGTCCACGCCCGCTCCGCACGTCGCCTCGCTGATCGATATCATAAAAGCACGCAGGAGGGGCGTGGCGGAGGAGTGCAAGCCAGCGCAAACGGGTACGGCCACGACGGAACAGCCGGCCGGGGAACCCTCTGCCCGCGAGCCGCACTCGCGCCAAGATAAAGAGCTGTGTCGGAAATGAACCGTCTTACCCTTTTCGGATTGTTCGCCGTTTTGGCCATGCTAATCTGCTATGCGCTGGAGCGCCGCAGCCGCTGGTACGTGCTGGCCTTTGCCGGCTCCTGCGTGCTGGCCTCGGCCTATGGCTTTTTGCAAGGCGCCTGGCCCTTTGGCCTGGTGGAAGGCGTGTGGTCCATCGTGGCGCTGCGGCGCTGGTGGCTCTCGGGATCCGAGCGGTCCGGAGGGCTCGAGTGACGCTCGCCTACTGATACGCGCCGGCCTTCTTGAAATCGCCGCCTTTAACGATGCTGATTCCCGCGGCATCCAGATGGCGGCGTAGGGCATCGATGGCCTGCTGTGGAGTGACCGCGGCGACCGCGGCTTCGCGCCTGGCATCCCACTCCATCGTGCGGCCCCAGCGCTCGCGGGAGAGCAGAAGGCTGGCCAGCGACGTCTCCTCCGAGCGCGTCACCTTCTGATTGTCGAGCCAGATCTTCTTGGCCTTCTCCACTTCTTCGGCGGTGAAACCGTCCTTCAGCGCCCGGGCGATCTCCTCGTTGAAGGCGGCTTCCACTTTGGGCATATTCTGCGGCGCGGCGATGGCGGAAGCGGTGAATGCGCCCCCATCGTCTTTGGTAGGAATCGAGAATCCCCCGCTAGCGCCGTAACTGAGCCCATCCTTCACGCGGATGCGCTGGAACAGCCGCGAATTCGCATTTCCGCCGACAATCGTACTGGCGATCAGGAGCGCCGGCACGTCGGGATCCTCGTCGGTAATCCTGGTGGGCATGGCGGCCACGAACAGCGCGTTCTGCTTGTCGGGCGTCTCGATCTTGCGATTGAACGCCTCAACCGCCACGTAGGGATTGGCGATGCGTTCGTACCGCGCCCGGCTTTTCCAGTCGCCGAACAGCTCCGTAACCAGCTTCTGAATCTGCGCCGGATCGAACTGGCCGACGACGGCGATCTCGCCTTCTCCCACGCCGTAGAAATCGGTATAGAAGCGGCGCACGTCGTCGAGCGTCACTCCTTTGGCATCCTCCAGCTCTTCGTCGAGCGTCGGGACGTACCGCACGTCGCCGCGGCGGTACTGGCTCTTCATATGGCGGCTCATTTCGAGCGAAGCCAGGGCGGTCGGCTCGCTGCGCTGGCTCTCTATGCCTGCGATGCGCTGCTGCCGCACCTGCTCGAACTCCGCTTCGGGAAACGCCGGCTCGCGCAGAAGCTCCCTCGCGAGGCGCAGCGAATCGGCCAGGTTCGCCTCCACCGTCCGCACGCTCGCCGAAACCGCGCTGGAGCTCCCGGACACGTTGATTTGCGCCTTCAGCCGGTCGGTTTCGTCCTGGACCTGCTGGCGGTTCTTGTTCTTCGTCCCGCGCATCAGCAGAGACCCGGCCAACGCTCCGGCCATCGATTTGCCGAACAGCGACTTCTCGTCGCCGAAGCGCACGTTCATAGAAGTCACAACGATGCCGCCGCGCGTCTTCTTCGGCATCATGACCAGCTTCAGCCCGTTAGGCAGCGTGACGCGCGTCACGCGGCTCTCGATGTTGCGGGGCGACGGGTCGAAGACCTCGCCTTGTTGGATGGCGTTGCCGCCTGTATAACCCTTGAACCGCAGCGCCGCTTCGGGCGTGGGCGGAATCGTGGCGCGGTCCGGACTCTTATCCGGGATGAACTCGCCCAGCGTGCGGTTGGAGGGCTTCAGATACGCCTTGGCCACACGCTCGACATCGGCGGGCGTGACCTTCGCGACTTCATCCCGATCGAGGAACAGCAGCCGCCAGTCGCCCGAGCCCGCGTACCCGCCCAGCATCATCCCGATCATCTGAGAATTCGTGAAACTCAATTCGACGTTCTTCAAGATGCGGGCCTTGGCTCGATCCACCTCCTCCCCGGTAGGCGGCTGGCTGGCGAACCCTTCCACGGTCTTGAGCAGAATGTCGCGCGCCTCGTCGATCGATTGATCCGGCTTGAGCTGTACGAACGCGATCGCAAGCCCCGGATCGTGCATGTCCCGGGCGCCGAAACTCGCGCCGACGGCCTTCTTGGCGTCCACCAGGTTCTTATACAGGCGCCCGGTCTGGGGAGCGCCCACTACTTGGGCCAGCACCTCGAGCGCCGGATAATCCGCGTGCATGGCCGAGGGGATGTGGTACACCGCGATAATCCCCTGGACGTCTCCCACGCGGCGCAGCGTCACGGCGCGTTCGCCTTCCTGGGTCGGCTCCACGGTGTACGGAACGGGAAGCGTGCGCTGCGGCTTCGGAATCGCGCCCAACGTGGCTGCGACCATGGCCAGCGCTTTCGGTTCGTCGAACCGGCCGGCCACGATCAGAACCGCGTTATCGGGCTGGTAGTATTTCCGGTAGAACTCCGCCAGGTTGGCGATGGGGACCCGCTCCACGTCCGAGCGGGCTCCGATGACCGTCTTGCCGTAGTTGTGAAAGTTGTATGCCGCCGCCATGGTGCGCTGCTGCAGGATGTTGAAGGGGCTGTTCTCGCCGGATTCCATTTCGTTGCGGACCACGGTCATCTCGGTGTCGAGGTCTTTCTTCTCCATGGTCATGCCGGTCATGCGTTCGGCTTCCAGTCCCAGCGCCCAACGCAGGTTCTCCTCGCTGGCATCCATGGTTTCGAAGTACATCGTCTGGTCGTAGGAAGTGGTGCCGTTGAAGTTGCCTCCGCCCGTGCGATCGGTCAGTTCTTTAAAAAGTTCCCGGCCGGATTTGGTGGTCTTGAAAACCATGTGTTCCAGCAGGTGCGCCATGCCGGTCTCGCCATAGCCCTCGTTGCGGGAACCGACCAGATAGACCACGTTGACCGTCACTTTCGGCTTCGAGTTATCTGGAAACAGGAGAGCGTGGAGGCCGTTCGGAAACGCGTACTCCGTGATTCCCTCGACGGAGGTCACCTTCTGAACGCCAGTTGGCAGAGTCTGCGCCAGGGCCGCCGCGGCCAGTACGAGCGCAGCCAGAGAGATCGCGAAGACGCGTTTCAGGGGCATAATTCGCCTTTCGGGTTTATCTTATGACAAAGGACGCACGCCGGCGCGGGTACGTTCTGACCATGAGCGCATGCGGGATGCCGCGCAAAGCTGAAATAATAAGCCATGCCCCGATTCCTGCTATTCATCCTGCTCTCCTCCATCTGCCTGCGCGCCGATAACCTGCCGCCCGAACCGGAGCGCCAGCTCGCCCGGGCGATCTACAAAGAGATGATCGAGATTCCCTCCGGCTTCACTACCGGAGCCACCACGCCGGTGGCGGAGGCGGTAGCCGCGCGCCTGAGGGCCGCGGGCTTTCCGGATGCCGACATCTTCATCGGCGGCGCCATTCCCAAGAAGGCCAACCTGGTGGTGCGCTATCGCGGCACCGGCCGGCGCAAGCCCATCCTGCTGCTGGCCCATACCGACGTGGTGGAAGCGCGCCGCGAAGATTGGAGCATGGACCCCTTCCAATTCGTGGAGAAAGACGGCTACTTCTATGGCCGCGGCACCTCTGACGACAAGGCTCAGGCCGCCCTCTGGATCGCCAACCTGATCCGCTACAAGCGCGAGGGCTTCCAGCCGGATCGCGATATCATCGTGGCGCTCACGGCCGACGAGGAAGGCGGCGGCCCCTATAACGGCGCCGGCTGGCTAGCCAAGAACCAGCGCGGCCTGATCGACGCTGAGTTCTGCCTGAACGAAGGCGGGCACGGCGAGATGAGCGCGGGCAAGCGCATCTCGAACGACATTCAGGTCAGCGAGAAATCATATGTGGATTTCCGGCTCGAAGTGCGCAACAAGGGCGGCCACAGTTCCCTGCCCGTCGCCGATAACGCCATCTACCGCCTGGCCGCCGCGCTCGACCGGCTTTCCCGGTTCGGCTTCCCACTCAAGACCAACGAAGTGACGCGCGCCTACTTCGCCGAGCTGGCCAAAATCGAAACCGGCCCTATGAAAGACGACCTGGCCCGCGTGGCACAAGGCGATCCGCAAGCCATGGAGCGCGTGGCGGCGGCTTCGCCGGTCTGGAATTCCACGCTGCGCACCACCTGCGTGGCCACCCAGCTCGAAGGCGGACACGCCCCCAACGCCCTGCCCCAACTGGCCGCCGCCAACATCAACTGCCGCGTGCTGCCCGAGGATTCCGACGAATCCATGCACTACGTACTGGAAACGCTGCGCAAAGTGGTGGCCGATAGCCAGGTGAGCGTCGCGGTCTCCGGCGAAGTGCAGATCAGCCTGGCGTCGCCCATGCGCCCCGATATCCTGAACGCCGTCAGCCGCGTTACCGATAAGCTCTGGCCGGGCGTGCACACGCTTCCCATGATGGTCACCGGCGCCACCGATGGCCGCTATCTTCGCGATGCCGGAATCCCCACTTATGGCGTCCAAGGCTTCTTCATCGAGCGCGACGACGTCCGCGCACACGGCCGCGACGAGCGTATGAGCGTCCAGTCTTTCTATGAAGGCCAGACATTCCTCTACGAGTTAGTGAAAGCGCTGGCACAATAATCCAGCTCTGTATTGGCAAGCTAAAGCAGGTGGGGCATGCTTTAGCTTGCCCAGTTCCGGACCGAAGGTCCGTGAGTTACCGCTTAAACCGTTCGTCGATGGGCACCTGGTAACCGCTGGCCAGGCGGTTGGTCTCGTTGGCCATCCCCACCACCGCCATCAGCTCGCCGAACATCTCCTCGCTCATGCCGGCCTTGCGCGCCGACGCGGTGTGCGAGGCGATGCAGTAATGGCACTGGTTTGTCGTGCTGACCGCCACATAGATCAGCTCCTTGGTGAGCGCATCCAGGGCGCCCGGCGCCATGACCTGCTTGACGCTCTCCCAAGTCCGGCGCAGCGTCACGGGGTCGTGCGCCAGCGATTTCCAGATGTTTCCGACCCAGTCGATTTTACGCGTGGCCATGAGGTCGTCATAGACCGCGCGCACCTCGGGACTGGCGTCGCCGTATTCGATCATGCCGGGCCTCCGCCGAATATCTTGCGCGCGCGTTCGTGCATCTCCTCGGGCGTAAGATCCTCCTTGCGCGTAGCCAGGGCCCATGTCACTCCGAACGGATCGCGCAGGTGGCCGTAGCGATCGCCCCAGAACTGATCGGCGAGGGGCATCGCCACTTCGCAGCCGGCCGCCACCGCCTGCGCCCAAATGGCATCCACGTCCGGAACATAGAGGTGCAGGTGGAACGGCATCCGCCCCTGGGCTAGTGGCGGCTGGCCGAATTGCGCGCCGAAATCGTCCGCGAACATGAGCAGGGAATCGCCGATACGCACGCTGGCATGCATCAACTTGCCGCCCGGCCCCGGCGAGCGATCCACCTCGACCGCCCCGAAGGCGCGTGTTAGAAACTCAATGTATCGGGCCGCGCCATCCACGTTCAGATGAACCGTGAGACTATGAAATCCGGCCGGTATGGGACTTTGAGCTTTGGACATGGAAATAGGATACCAATGCCGGGGATAAACGCACCGCGGAGACGCGAAGACGCGGAGTTTCCGCGGAGAAGCATAAAGCCGAAAAAGAGTCTGCCGAACCCGCGGAGCCGGATATAGCACGCCGGGTCCCTTATCCTATGTCTTACTCCGCGAAACTCCGCTCCTCCGCGTCTCCGCGTTGAGGACCCAGCCCGCAACCGTCTACCAAGCCCGCCCGCACCTACCGCCCCATCAGCTCCCCCACCAGCCGCTGCGCATTGTAAATCCTTCGTAGAGCCTCGGTCATCGCGGCGGTATGCACGGCCACCGCGCGATTCGTTTCGCCGTCGTAAATGAAATCTCCCACCAGCGATTCGATGTTGCCGTCGAAGATCAGCCCCACCAGCTCCGCGTTGCGGTTGATCACCGGCGAGCCGGAGTTGCCGCCCACAATGTCGTTAGTGCTCACGCAATCGAGCGGCGTCGCGAGGTCCAGGCGGCTGCGTGCCTCCGCATAGCGCGCGGGCAGGCTGAACGGGAACGCCAAGTCAAAGCTATTGGCGCGGTCGTAGAGGCCGAAGAAGGTGGTCTTGTAAGGTGCCTCGGTGCCGTTCATCGGATAGCCCTTCATCTGCCCGTACGACAGCCGCAGCGTGAAGGTGGCATCCGGGTAAGTCGACTTACCATAGACCGCGAAGCGCGCCCTGCCGAGCTGCTCGCCGGCGCGCTGGGTCACGCTCTCGATGTTATCCTCGGTCCACTTCGTCAGCTCGCGCCGCATGGGGTCGAGCATGCGCGCCACCACGATCATGGGATCCGTGGACGCCTCCACGGCCGCCTGCCCGCCATCCACCAGCGCGCGCCTCACCGCCGGATCGGCCAGCTTCGTGCCGTTCACCAGCTCGGCGGCGGCCTGCTGGGGAGGCCGGCCATTCAGCACCGCGCGCAGATACGGATCGCCGGCGCCCAGTTCGGCCAGCGTCAGCTCCAGCGATCCGCCCAGCCGCGCGGCATCCATGCTGGGGTAAATAGGGGCCGGCGAGAACATGCGGTATTTCAGCGAATCGAGCTGCGCGTCGTGATATCCGTTCAGGCGCTCGCCATCCGGCTTCTTGATCTCGGCCACGTACTCCACGATGGTGCTGGCCAGCGTCAGCAGTTGCGAATCGAGCGAGCGGTAGAGCACCTCCTTGGCGCGCCCCGTCATCTTCTTCTCGGCTTCCGCGATGGCGTCCCAGGCGCCTCCGTAAGCCCCCTTCCATTCGGGGTTGGCTATCACCTTGGCCTTGAAATCGGTCTCCTCCTGGCGCTTCTTATTCATGATGCTGTTATCGAGTAGGCCCTTCGATTGGCCTACGAATAATTTGTAGCTGTTAGCCAGGCTGAAGATCTGCGAGGCCGCCTGGCGGGCCTGTTCGGCGCCTCCCGCGGAGTACTTCTGGAGCACCGCGATACGGCTCCCCAGAATCTTGACGCGGTTGGGAAGATACGCGTCGCACAGGTATTCGAGCTGCGCCACGGTGTCCGACCGCGCCGTCGAGCCGGGGTGCCCCGAGACAAACACCAGCTCGTTATCGGCCGCGCCCTTGGGATTCCACTTCAAATAATCCTTGCTCTCGATGGGCTTGCCGTCTTCATACACGCGGAACAAAGCCATATCCAGGTCATAGCGCGGGTAAGTGAAGTTATCCGGGTCGCCGCCGAAAAAGGCGATCTGCTGCTCCGGCGCGAACACCAGGCGCACGTCGGTGTACTTCTTATAACGGTAGAGCCAGTATTCGCCGCCCTGGTAGAGCGTCACCACGTCGGAACGCAGTCCAGTCTTCTGCTGGCTCTCGCGCTCGATCGCCGCTATAGCCGCCCGCCGCGCGGCGAACTGCGCTTCGGCCGTACGCGCCCCGCGCAGCGCCGCCGCCACCCGGTTGGTGACGTTTTCCATCGAAACCAGCACGTTGATTTCGAGGTCCGGCGATTTCATTTCCTGCTCCGGCGCGGCCGCGTAGAAACCGTCGCGGATGTAGTCGCGCTCCGGCGTGGAGTTCTTTTGCAACTGGCCGCGCGCCACGTGGTGATTGGTCAGCAGCAGGCCGTGCGGGCTGACGAACGACCCCGATCCCCCGTCGTTGAGCCGCACCGAGGAGAGCCGCACGTGCTCCAGCCACTCCTTGCTCGGTGTGAAGTGGTACTTCTCCTGCAATTGTTTGAGCGGAGGATTATCGAAGGTCCACATGCCCTCCTCGGCGCGCATCGCGACGGGCGCGAGCAGGGCGCCGCCGCACATCAGGGCCGCCAGGTACGGCGCAAAATGAAACTGCTTTGTCACAAAAGCCTCCACAGCTCAGCTTACCGCGAGGTGGGGCACGCTTTAGCTTGCCCTAAAGCCAGTACACATCCTGACGCAAAATCGTTGTTCTCGACGCCACACTACACTAGCATGGGAATTGAGAGCCATGCCCCGTTACGCGGCCATCGATATCGGCAGCAACTCCATCCGGATGGAAGCCGCCGAAGTGATCCCCGGCGAGCCCCTGCGCGTGCTGGCCTCGGACCGCGAAGTCACCCGCCTGGGCGAATCGGTCTTCCGTGGCGGGGCCGTCGGCGAAGAGGCCCTGCGCGCCTCCTGCGCCGTGCTGGCGCGCATGGCCGCCACCTACCGTAAGCTGGACGTGGTGGGCGTGCGCGCCGTGGCCACCAGCGCCATACGCGACACGCGCAATCAGAAGGATTTCGTGGCGCGCGCTTCGGAGGCCGCCGGCACCCCGGTCGAGATCATCTCCGGCCGCGAGGAGGCGCGCCTGATCTATCTGGGCGTGGAGAGCGTCTGGCCGCAGGACGGCAAGCGCGTTCTGATCCTCGATATCGGCGGCGGCAGTGCGGAAATTATCGCGGCCGAAGATAGCCGCCTGCGTGAGGCCTTCTCCGTGCCGTTGGGCGCCGTGCGGCTGAAGGAAGCCTTCCTCGAAGACGACCCGCCCAGCGCCCTGCAGCTCCACCAGATGCACGAGTACATCCACGAGAAGCTCGACGAGCCGGTCGCCAAGCTCGGCCATACCGGCTGGGAGCGCGCCATCGCCACTTCGGCGACCGCCTCGGCCATGGCCAGCGCCATTGGCCGCGTCTCGCGCTCCAAGCGCGAAGAGGTGGACCGCGTCCGCGTGCGCACCGGGCAAGTGCGCGAACTCTACCGCAAGCTGGCCGAGCTGAGCCTGGCAGGCCGCCGCAAAGTTACCGGCATCGGCCCCCGGCGCGCCGAGATCGTCGTGCCGGGCGCGGCCGTGCTGCTGAAGTTCCTCGAGGAGTTCCGCCTGCGCTCGGTCTCCTATTCGCGGGCCGGCGTGCGCGACGGCATCATCGCCGACCTGGCTGCCCGCAACGTGGGCGCCGAGCTCTCCCGCCTGAGCCGCGACCAGCGCCGCGAGGTGGAGAGCATGGCGCGCCGCTACGGCGTCTCCCTGGAGCACGCGCGCAAGGTGGCCGAGATCACCTCCGTCCTGTTTACCGCCCTTCAGCCGCTGCACGCGCTCCCGCCCGCCACCGGCAAGCTCCTGGATGCCGCCGCTTTTCTGCATGACGTGGGGCACTTCGTGAGCGCCGCCAGCCATCACAAGCATTCCTATTACGTGGTGGCCAATTCCGATCTCGCGGGCTTCACCGAGCGCGAGCGCCTGCTTATCGCGGCCCTCTGCCGCTACCATCGCCGCTCGCTCCCCACCCCCGCGCACAACGCTTATCAGGCGCTCACGCCCGAGGAGCGGCGCGTGGCCATGCTGCTTATCCCCATTCTGCGCGTGGCGGACAACCTGGTGCTGGGCCACGAACAGCGCATCCTGGGCGTGGAATGCCGCCTGCGCGATGGCGAAGTGCAGTTGCAGGTACGCGCCGAAGGCGATATCGATCTCGAGCAGTGGGGCGCCGAACGCGCCGGCGAGGCCTTCCGCCAGGTCTACAATCGCGGCATCTCGGTGACCAAGGCGGGGTCCAGCTCGGCGCGCGCCGGCTCACGCGTCGAATAGCGGAAGCTGCCTCGGACCGGGTGCCGCCTTGCGCCGGTCGTCGAACACCGTGCGGCCGCCCAGCCCCGGGGAGATGGCTTTTTCGTGCCGCACGGCCGCCGCGAAATCGGCTCTCGGATCGGCCTGCTCTTCAATGGCCCGCACGAAGCGCTCCAGGCGCGCGAAGCCGTCGATTTTCTCGCGATCGCCCACGCGCGCCGCGTCCAGCGAGCGCCGCAGCACGGAGATCGATTCGTCGTAGGTCTTCAGCGGCACGGGAAACGGGTGCCCGTCTTTGCCGCCGTGCGCGAAGGAGAAGCGCGCCGGATCGGAAAAGCGCGTGGGGGCGCCATGTACAACTTCGGCCACCAGCGCCAGCGCTTCGAGCGTGCGCGGCCCCAGGTTTTCCACCAGCAGCAGCGAGGCGAAATCGCGCAGATCGCGTTCGTAGGCCGTCGCCAGCACCGCGCCCAGCCGGCGCAAATCCACATCTTCCGCGCGCACGTCGTGATGCCGCGGAACCACCAGGCGGCGCGCCTTGGCCAGGGTTCTTTCGGGCGGCTCATGCGCAATGGCCACCAGCGCATCCCGCGCCGGCGAAGCGGCGCCATCCACCAGATTCATGATGGTGCCCTGGTGCTCGCCCACGATGGCTGTATGCGGCTCGGACGTGAAATCGCGCACCGCCGCAGAATGCCAGTGATAGCGCCGCGCCATCCCGGCCGCCGGATTCATGCCCTGCTGCACCACCGCCCACTCACCCGCCGCATCGATCACGAACGTGTGCAGATAGATCTGAAATCCGTCACCGATGGCGTTGTTGTCGATCCTGGCCGTAAGCCGGCTGGTGCGCACCAGCGCTTCGCCATCGAGCCCGTTGCGTTCGGCTACCCCGCGCAACTCCGCTGGCGTATTGCGCGAATGCCGGCCGCGCCCGCCGCACACATAGATCCCCAGCTCACCCGCACGCGGATTGATCCCTCGTTTGAGTGCGCCCAGCACCGCCGTCGTGATCCCGGACGAATGCCAGTCCATTCCCATGACGCAGCCGAGCGCCTGAAACCAGAATGGATCGCTCAACCGCGTCAGTACCTCGGAGTGTCCATACTGAAGCAGAATCGTTTCGACGATGGCCGTTCCCAGCCGCGTCATGCGGTCCGCCAGCCAGGCCGGCACATGCCCCCCATGCAGCGGCAAATCGGCGTGCCCGGAGCGAAGCATCCTGCCTTTATTTTGGATCCGAACGTGTAGTCGAAGTCAAACGGATCCCGCTCACTGATTCCGTTTGTTTCCGTCCGTTTCCACTTCGCCGACGGCAGGGATTGCTCGCACGCGGCCGCGCGCGAGTCTAGGAAGCGTTTCCGGATAAGCACATGTACAGGACCGAAGGGGTCCCGCGATAGATCCGGGCAGAGATTATTGAGAAAGCGCCCGTGATGCTTTCTATCGAGCGGGCACCGGATTTTGTTTATGAATTCGTGAATCCCTCGTTACACCCCCAGTCCCGAGGAAGAAGTCTACCTTCAGGTATTGTCCAGAGTGCTCTCGGACAGTACCCCTTTTGCGGATTCCGCCAGCTATCGCAATTTGCGATCAACCCGACTTCAGGACAATGCATGAAGAGATGTGCTACACTGTTAGTAACTTCGATCACTCTAGCTCTTAGTTCCGAGCGCCTCGCCAATTCTGGCAAAGGCTCGGCTTTGTACAGCCCGACAGAAAGGTGGGGTATCTCTACGTTGTATGACAGCACGCGAAGTCTATTGCAGAGCATTCTGTGTTCACTCGAAGCAGGCGACAACACCAAATGGGACGATCAAACCGAATCTGGTAACGCATGTCTTTACGAGATGCACCAGATGTCCGGGCGGCTGTACACAGCGTATAAGTCAGACCGGTTTAATGCTAACTCAGCAGTGCAGGGCACGCTCCATGAGAAGCTGAGCCGGGCCATGCCGCACGCTCGGACGATGGTGATTGCGATCCGTCATAAGGACCAAATCCGAGCACTAGAAAGCGGCCGGGCGGCTCTGGTTGAAATGAATGGCACCGGACCGTCGATCTCTTCACAATTTCCCTCAGCACCTTCAACCAAAGGCACGGGAGGGTCGGTTACGGCACGAAGACACGAAAAGCCCTCAAAACAGATCCGCGTGGCAAGTGGGATTTGAGATTGCCATGAACCAATCCTTCACGTTCATCGACGTTGGCGGGAATCAGGCGCAATATTCGGTCTCCGATAGAGACGGCCGCGCTGACTTTCACTGGTCCACCGATCACGGCGATCACGGTGTTGGGGCGTCGTTCGGGGAAGCCCAGTATCAAGCAAGGGCGGTATTAAAGGACAGCATGGCGGCAAACCGTCGATCAGACGAAGCCGCAAGGATTCGTAAGTACTCCTCGCGCTGGCGAGCACGGTGAACTTCCGTTCGCCCGAGCCGCTCTAGCGGACGTGCGGTAGTTCGCCGGATTTGTGGCGGCGAGCGATCATCGCGCGCCCGGGCTTCCCGGCGCTACAGAAACCGGATCTCCTGCCAGCACATTCCGTAGCGGCTTCCGGCCGGGTTGGGACGATGGCTGGGCCAGTTCGTGCAGCAGTTGCTGAAATTAGCGGCATAGAGCAGCCAGCCGCTGCGCCCGTCCGGGCTGAGGAATTTCGAAGGGACGTTGACGAAGTAAGCCTGCTCGCCGAAATCCTTCAAATACTCGACCAGTTTCCAGGGGCCGGTCACGCGCTCGGATTCGAGAATGTACGAATTGAACTTCTCGACCGTGCCCACGCCGTCGGTGATGCACATCAGGTAGCACTTCAGCCCAGGGTTGTAGGTCATGGTGACGCACCCGGCGTTGTTGTTCCACTCGAAGATGGGTTGCGCCCGGTTGAGGTCGCGGGTCCAGAGCGGCTGGTCCCCGGGGGCGCGGCCGGCGAAGTATTCGTACTTTGAGCGGTCGTTCATATTCGCGATGGAGGGCTCGACGCGCGCCAGGTAGATCCGGTCGCCCGTGATCCAGCTCAGCCTGGCGGGGCGCGGATGGGGATCGGCAGGCCAGGCACCGTGCCCTACGAGATAGGCTTTGCCATCCGGAGAATGCTCCATATTGCGCCCGAAATCCACAAAGTGCGGAGCGCCCATCTTGACCAGGGCATCCTGCTTGGCCGGTTCGCCGAAGAGCGGAGCCGACGGTGTGTGCGGGGTTTGCGTCCAGGTCTTGCCGAAATCGGTGGACCAGCGAAAGCCCACGCAGGGCCCCAGGATATCCCAGTTCAGACCCTTGCTAGGATCGCCATCGGAATCGTCCAGGCAGTAGGTGCCGTAATACCAGACGCCATTGTGGACCAGGCTGCCGCAGGGATAGCGTCCGCCATAGGGAGCCGGGCTGCTCGGATAAGTGGCCGCCTCGCCAATCTCGAGATGCAATGGCGAATCTCCCATGATTTTGGCGTGGCCTGTGCGCGCGTTCTTGCCGGCCGAGGAGCAGCTTACGCCGCTCACCTTACCGTCGGTCCACGGCGAATACAGATTTCCATCGGTGGCCCAGGAGGGATACCAGGTATCGGCATCGGCATATTCGGCGTGACTGCCGGTGAAGCGCAGGCCCTTCAAGAGCGGCGAGGGCGGTGCGGGACAGCCGGGCGGCGGCGGCGTCCGCCATTCGAAGCCATCCGCGCGCAGCAGGGCAGCTCCGGCCGCCGCAGCCAGGAACTCACGTCTTTTCATCTGTCACCTCTAACAGAGCCGCTTCCCAGCGGGGCACTTTTATATTCGGACTATTTTATGGGCAGGCCGGCTGCCGGTGTCAAGAAGCCGCCGATCCCTACTAAAGTATGATCGAAACTCGGGGAGTCCGCTGAAACTCGCGGCTCAGAAAGCAACTACCACCTAAGTTTTCTAAGTCATCTCCGATAGCGAATCGGCGTTCCTCCAGTACGTATCTTTTCTATTGAACCAGAAGTTCCCTTATCGGTTCTCCCGGACGGTTCAGGGTACACCGAACGGCTTTTTTGTGACCCGGATTTCAGGGTCTCAGCTCGCTTCGGAAATATCTCTGCAATGTTGGCGCATCCGCGAAACCGCGTCAGGCACCCGGTGTCCCAGGCCAGAGCGATGCGCTTGTTGTTCGCAGTGGAGGCATAGCCGATCTCTACCGAGCCGGTCGTACCGAATGGAGATGAATCCTCCCACGGACTGATCAGTGATGCGAAATTTCCGCCGCGCAGGCCCTACGTCGTGGTCGGTCTGATGCCCTGCGATTTTGAGTTTCCTCTCGTACCTGGGCATTTAAACCGCAGCGATTTGTGGATGCCCCTGAGCCCAAATGAACTCACGACCGGTATAGCCACATGGAATTTCCAGATGGTGGGGTGGCTGAAGGCGGGCATTACGGTGGAGGAGGCGTTGCGTGATGCCGGCCGCGTCGCCTGGAATCGATGCCCAACCATCCCGCTTACATGCATAGGATCCATATTCATCCGCTAGTGGTATCGCTCCAGGATGCGGCGGTGGCTTGCTCGTCCATTCTTCCACTACATCACCAGAGGACTGCCTGGGAAAGATGGGTAGCTCTGACGCTTACGCTCAGTCATAGGCACACGGATATTTCAGCGGCGGTTTTGGACCGCAACATGCATTCAAGCTTCCGGGAGGAAGCGGGCAACGCTTCTGGTTCAACAATTTCTACTGGGACATCGCCCGGTACGATTTCAACATCGTTGCGGGTTGGAACCGACTGGCGATCAGATCGTTACGGGGATCCAGACCATTTTGGCCGGTATCTCGCCTGTAACCCACGGCTAGGCATGTACGCTCACGTCGAATACCTGGGCGGTTGAACCTCGCCGGGAGTGGCGGGCAAAGGCAACTTCCGCACTTCCAAGTGCAGCTTCTGCACTTTGCCCCGGGTATATGCGTAGCATCACGGTGGCGACCCGCCCGAACGCACTTGGTCCAGCTCGTGCTGTGTCCGTAGAGCAGTCTTGAATTTATGCTCGATAGCCCAAGGACGACGACAGAACAGTCTCTTGAAACGCACGATCCTACCACAACTCCACCCGCGCCTATGCCCGCGCCTGTCACCGCGGTCCCGGCGGAGAACGTTCAACCCGGCAAGCCCAAGCCCTCCCACCGGCGCCGGCGCTTGCTATGGGTTTCCCTAGGCGTTCTTCTTTTGGGTATAGGCGGGTATCTTCTGTGGTCGAAAATTACCAGCGCGAATGCCGCTGCCGCTGCGGCGAAGGCCGCCGCGGCGGGTCCACCTCCCATTCCGGTGGTAGCGGTTAAATCACGCAAGGGTGACATCGGCGTATATTACTCGGGGCTCGGCGCCGTCACGCCCCTCGCGACCGTTACGGTTAGAACCCGGGTCGACGGGCAACTGATGAGTGTTCGCTATCGGGAGGGCGACACGGTTCACAAGGGCGATCTGTTAGCGGAGATTGACGACGGGCCCTATCAGGCGGCATTGACCCAGGCCGAAGGGCAACTGATGAAGGACCAAGCCGCCCTGGAGAACGCGCGGATCGACCTGGCCCGCTATCAACAGTTGGCTCCGCAGAAAGCCATCCCGGAGCAACAGCTTGCTACCCAACAGGCAACCGTTCATCAAGACGAGGGAGTGGTGAAACTCGATGAGGGTCAAATGGAAAGCGCCAAGGTCAATCTGGCCTACTGCAAGATTACGGCTCCAGTCGCGGGACGGATTGGGTTGCGGCTGGTGGACGCCGGTAATATCGTTCAGGCGGCCGACACCAACGGATTGGTGGTCATCACCCAGATGGATCCCATCAGCGCCATCTTTACGATCTCCGAAGATCAGCTTCAGGTCGTGCTCAAGAAGGTGGCCGCCGGCCAGACGCTTGAAGTGGATGCCTACAACCGCGAAGGCCAGACGAAGCTTGCGCAGGGGTCGCTGACAACCCTCGACAATCAGATCGACCCGACCACCGGCACCCTCAAGCTGAGAGCGACATTCCAAAACTCGAGAGGCACGTTGTATCCCAACCAGTTCGTAAATGCGAAATTACTCGTGCAGGAGAAGCGCGGAGTAACCCTGTTGCCAACTGCCGCGGTACAACGCAACTCTCAAGCGACCTATGTGTACGTGGTGAAGGCGGATTCAACGGTGACCATGCGTCCAATCGCCATCGGCACTTCGGAAGGCAATGACTCTGAAGTCACTTCGGGGCTGACACCTGGAGAGGTCGTGGTCATGACCGGCATCGACAAACTGCAAGAAGGGAGCAAGGTCAGCGCTCAGATCGCCCCCGTGAAGTCCGCGGCCAGCCCGGCCGTCGGTTCCTCGGTCAGCCCCACAGTGAACCCTTCAGCCAAGAAGGGATCCAAAGCCCAAAAGGGAAGTTAGATGGACCAGTCTCCGAACTTTCCGGGCATGGCGCTCTTCACCCTGCTGCTGGTTTCGACCGGATGCGCGGTGGGGCCCAATTACAAACGGCCTTCGGTCGCCGCGCCGCCGGCATTCAAAGAGCAGACGCCGGTGAACTTTAAAGAAGCGGAAGCGGCCGGGTGGAAACAATCGCAGCCCGGCGACGCGTACTCGAAAGGCCGATGGTGGGAGCTATACAACGACACGGCCCTGAATGCGCTGGAAGAGCGGGTGAACGTCTCCAACCAGAATGTGCTCGAAGCCGAGGCGCAGTACCGGGGAGCCAAGGCTGCGGTAAGCGTGGCCCGAGCCGCGTTGTCCCCAACGGTGACCACTGCTCCGGCTGCCACTTTCGCAAGAGGGGCCACCTCCGCAAGCACTTCGGGAACATCGGGCAGCCCAAAGAGTTTCACACTGCCGTTCAACGTTTCGTGGGAGCCGGACCTCTGGGGAAACATCCGCCGTGGTGTAACCGCAAGCGCCGCCACTGCCCAGTCTCTGGCGGCCAACGTAGGAAATGCCCGATTGCTCTACCAAGCCGAACTGGCGCAAGACTACTTCGGCCTTCACGGCAACGACGGAGAAGCGGAGTTACTCGCCCGCATGGAGGCGTCCTATAAGGAATACGTCACGTTGACAGGGAACCGGGCCTCCGCCGGCGTAGCGTCGGACCTAGACGTCGCCGAGGCAGAGACGCAACTGTACGCCATCCAGTCGCAATTGATGGACCTTGGCGTCCAGCGCGCGGCGTTTGAACACGCCATCGCAATCCTTATTGGCGAGCCGCCCGCGGATCTCGCTATTCCGCCTGCCATGTTGAACGCTTCTCCGCCGGCGGTGCCGCTCGGCCTGCCCTCGGAACTGCTGGAGCGAAGGCCGG